>JACPYM010000118.1 GCA_016196035.1 Acidobacteriota bacterium
GCGGGCAAGCTCAGTCCTGCGCCCCATCCGGGGCGCGCGTGACTGGCGTGCGGGGTTCCGGTGGTTGCGGCGAGGCCTCCACCACCGGCGAATCTCCCGCGCGCCTCCGGCGCAAAGAATTGTCAAATCCGAGCCGAACTTTCTTACTGCGTAACATCAGCTTCTAAATTTCCATTGTGTCAGCGCCGTTGTTGCAATCGAATCTGCTGCTCCAAGTCGGCGCGTAACTGCGGATTCAATTTTAGGCAGAGCGTGAAATCCGCCTGCGCTTCGTCCGCGTGGCCTTGCGACAATCGAACGAGTCCGCGCTGGGCATACGCCTCGGCAAGGCGCGGATTGCACACGATGGCTTGCGTAAAGTCCGCCTCAGCCTGGCGCAGATTTGCTTTGGCCTTCCAAAACAGGCCGCGATTGAACCAGCTTTTATCCAAACCGGGATTGAGCTTGAGCGCCTGATTGTAATCGCGCAGCGCGCCGTCCAGGTCGCCTGTTTGTTGCCACGCTGCGCCGCGATCAGAGTAGGCCACAGCCGAAGCTGGATCGAGCTTGATCTCATGGGTGTAATCGCTGATGGCGCCTGCCAGGTCGTGCTTGAGCAACCGCGTGCCACCGCGACTGCCCCAGGCGTGCGCCAGGCGTGGGTTGAGCTTGAGCGCCTGGTTCAAATCGGCGAGCGCTTCGTCCAGGTCTCCTTGGTCGCGCCGCGCTTGACCCCGATTGGCCCAGGCCAGGGCCAGTTTGGGATTGAGTTCGAGGGCTTTGCTGTTATCACTGATTGCGCCAGCGAAATCGTCCAGTCTATACCGCACCACGCCGCGACACACATAAGTTCTTGCGTCGCGGGGATTGAGTTGGAGCGCGTGGTCAAAATCGGTCAGCGCCGCCGCCAGCTTGTCCAGTTGGACGCGCGTCGTGGCGCGGTCGTAGTAAGCCTCGGCATTGCGCGGATCGCTGGCGATGGCGAGATCGTAATCGGCTTCGGCCCGTCCATACTCGCCTTTGGCAAACCATTGATTGCCGCGTTCGAGATAAGAAGTCGCCGTGACGGCGCGCAGGTTTTGAGACTGTGCTGACGTGGTTGACAGACAGCCGTGCGCCAGCAGGCAGAAGATGGACAGTGTCAGGATCTGTTGTCGGTTCATAGTTCACCCCATTTCAATTAGCTGCTTGATGGAAAGGTAGGCGGAAGAGGTTCGGCCCAGGCTGATAGGAGGAGCAAGCTTTTCCAGGCGGGGCTGCTTTAGCGCTGTCGCCTGACAAAGCTCGCTCATCTTGTCCGAAAAGTTTGTGACTACTGCGGTGGCGTGATGCTCTGGCATTGCGGCGCGAGCGGCTCGATCTTGATGCGTTCAGCCTTGATCGTCGCGCACCGAGTGATGTCCGCGATGTTTCCGGTGGGGTCGCGGAATTCACGACTACCCACGCCGACAAATCCATCCTTTCCGGTCAGCGTCAGTCGTGTATTGATTTTGCCCGTGCCTAGAAAATTCCCTTGCGCATCAAATTCGTCCCGGATGGCGGTGAGGGCAAATTCATTGCCACCCATGTGTTCCCACACGCCGTGTTGTTCGCCGTAAAAGGGGCCGCCGGGCCCAGTGCGGATGTAGACGCTGAGTCCACCACCACGTGCAACGGTAATGTAAGCGCGTTGGGACGGAGGCTGCGGTACACCGGGTGGAACCACTGGCGTGACCGTGTATGCCCAAGCGCCTTCCAATTGCTGCGCCTGCGCCTGTCTGGCTTGCTCCAGTACATCAAGGATGCCGCCGCCCTGTGCGGCAACGCGAGCAGTGGTTGGTTCAGCGCTCGACTGAGCGCGCAGGCTGGCCGCAGGAACGGCAATCAGCGTGGCCAGGATCAACGCTAAGATGATTCTTGTCGCAAACTTTTGCTGTTTCATTTGCTCTCCTCTAGGTTTTGCTCAGGCGACGGTCTGCACTCACCGCCTGTCGGGTTGGGTGGTTTGCCGCGCCACCCGCGTGGCTGCTGGCGCGCGCGGCTGCGGCGGAATTGCTGTCAACAGTGCGTTCTGACAGCACGAAACAACAAGGCCTGGAGCATCAGCGGCAGCTTGCGGATGCGGGCGCTCCCCTCTGCGTTCAACGGTGTTACGGCTTACATTGGTGTAGGCGTCAACGACGGCGGAAAGGCGACAGCCCCGCGGCAGGGTTTTTGCCGCGCTTCGCGCTGAAATAGCGCGGCTGCCGGGCCTGTGCTAGAGTGCGCCGCGTCAGGGTGTTCAATTCATAAGCTCATCGCACAAATATGGCGGCTGTTTCCACACACGAAGTCACGCAATTGCTGTTGGCTTGGCGCAACGGTGATCAGGCAGCGTTCAATCAATTAATTCCACTGGTCGAGGCCGAGTTGCGGCGGCTGGCGCGCTTGCGGCTGAAAGACGAACGGCACGACCACACGCTGCAACCATCCGCGCTGGTCAACGAAACGTATTTGCGGCTGTTCGGTGAAACGGCCATTGCCTGGCAGGATCGCGCGCACTTTTTTGCCGTCGCCTCTGACCGTATGCGCGAAATTCTGATTGACCACGCGCGCCGCCGTTTGCGCGCCAAACGTGGCGGGCAAAGCGTGCACGTTTCGCTGACGGCGGCGGCGGAATTGGGCGTCGAACCCGCCCTTGAAATTCTGGCGGTCAATGAAGCCCTGGCGACCTTGGAACGCGCTGACCCGCGCCAATGCCGCATCGTCGTCCTGCGTTATTTCGGTGGCCTGACCGAAGAGGAAATCGCCGCCGTGCTGGACATCTCGAAACGCACGGTGCAACGCGAATGGAAATCAGCCCGCGCCTGGCTTTACAGTCAACTCAAAGCTCCTTCCCTGGGAGCTGAGGCAAACGTTGAGTTGGGGTAGTGGCTCAAGCAGGGGAAGCAAAGAGACGATACGGAACAGACGGAATGAACGGAACAGACGGAAACTAAATCGAAGCACGCCACCTTGGGGGAGTACCGCGCGCGTCAGCAAACGGTCTTTGGCAATGCGAGCCAATGTGCGTAAGGCCACGGCCCCGCTTGCTGACGCGCGCGGTACTGCCCTGTGTCCCAATCTTAGTTGTTCCGATTTAGCCAACCCGCTTGGTTCCGCCTGTTCAGTTATTTCCGTTTGTTCCGTAATCTCTCTCCCCATTGATTCACCACCTGAGTTAAACCCATGACGCCTGAACACTGGCAACGCCTCAAACAACTTTACGAAGAAGCCGCCGCGCTGCCCGTGCCAGCCCAGCAAGCCATGCTGGACCGGCTCGGCGCGCCAGATGCCAAAGATGCCGCATTGCGTGACGAACTTGAACGAATGCTCGCCGCCGATGCGGACTCGGCGTTTTTGTGCGCGCCCGCCTTATCGGCGGCCACAGTGGCTGAGCGGCCCCTGATGCTGGCGGGCCGCCGCCTGGGTCATTACGAGGTGCTGGAACCGTTGGGCGCGGGCGCGATGGGCGAGGTTTATCTGGCGCAAGACCTGCAACTGGAACGGCGCGTTGCGCTCAAGGTCTTGCCCGCCGCCTTCACGCGCGAGCCGGAGCGCTTGCAACGCTTCATCCGCGAGGCCAAAGCCGCTTCGGCGCTCAATCATCCCAACATCATCACCGTGCACGAATTCGGCGAGGCCGCGTTTGAAGCGGGCAGCGCGGTCGCCCCGGAAGCCGGGCTGGCCTATTACATCGCCACCGAATACATCGCCGGTCAGACGTTACGCCAGCGCCTGGCCGAAGCGCCGGAGCGGCGGTTGCCGCTCACCGAAGCGCTAGCCGTGGCCGCGCAAATCGCTGCCGCGTTAGCCGCCGCGCATGCTGCCCACATCATCCACCGCGACATCAAACCCGAAAATGTCATGGTGCGGCCTGACGGACTCATCAAGTTGCTCGATTTCGGTCTTGCCAAATTGACCGAGCCATTGGTTGATGCGCCCACACTATCGCCACGCAGCGAGAGCAGCGCGGGCGGTGTCGTGCTGGGCACGCCGCGTTATATGTCGCCGGAGCAGGCGCGCGGCGAAAAAGTGGACACACGCACCGACCTCTTCAGCCTGGGCGTGCTGCTTTATGAAATGCTCGCGGGCCGCCCGCCGTTCAAAGGCGCAACGGCGAATGAAACCATCGCCGCGATCCTGCGCGACGAACCGCTGCCGCTGGGCGCGCATCTGCCCATTACGCCCGCCGTGTTGGAACGCCTCGTTGGCCAACTGTTGTGCAAGGAACGCGGCGCACGTTATCAAACCGCCGACGCCCTGTTCGCCGATTTGCAGGCGTTGAAGGAAGAAGTGGAAGCGCAGGTGAAAAGTGGCAAGAGTTGGCCGAGTGGCAAGTCGCCGCTGCTCGACATGGCGCGCCGACCATTGGAAGCGCTCACCACAGCCTTGCGCGGTCTGGCTGATCGAATCCAAGGCCGCGAAACTGGCTTGCCCGCGCCGCCCGCGCTGTCCGTGTTAAACGAAAAAGACCTGCTGCTGTTGGCTGATTTCGAGAATCAGACCGGCGACCCGGTGTTTGACGGGACGCTCAAACAGGGGCTGGCGATTCAATTGCGCCAATCGCCTTTCGTAGGCCTGTTTCCCGAAGACCGCGTGCGCCACACGCTGCGCTTGATGAAACGTGCGGCGGACGAGCGCGTCACCGTGCCCATCGCGCGCGAGATTTGCGTGCGCCATAACCTGAAGGCGCTCATCGCCGGTTCCATCGCCCCGCTCGGCAGTCATTACGTCATCACGCTCGCCGCCATCCACGGCCTAACCGGCGACACAGTGGAAAGCGAGCAGGTCGAAGCCAAAAGCAAAGAGCAGGTCTTGCGCGCGCTCTCACAGGCCGCCGCCCGGCTGCGCGCCAAACTCGGCGAGTCGCTGCATTCGATCCAGCAATTCGACACCGAACTGGAAGAGACCACGACGCAAAAGCTCGAAGCCTTTCAGGCTTACGCGCTGGGTTACGAACAGACGCTCAATGGCCGCATCTTCGACGCCATCACGTTGTATCAGCGCGCCGTCGAACTCGACCCCGATTTTGCCTATGCCTGGAGCATGCTTTCGATTCATCACAGCCACAGCGGGCGTCCGGGGCTGGCTGCCGAATATGCCGAGAAGGCGTTTGCCGTGCGCGAACGTGTGAGCGATTACGAACAACTGCAAATCACCTTCCGCTACCATCTCAATGTCACCGGCGACATGAACCAGGCGCTGGAGGCGGCGATTCTGTTCAAGCGCATGTACCCGCGCACCTCGACCGCGCCGATTGATCTGGTCGCCATTTACGACCTAATCGGACGCCACGAAGCCGCCGTCGCCGAAGGCCGCGAAGCCGTGCAACTCAATCCCACCTTCGGGCCGGCCTATTGGTATCTGGGCCGCGCGCTGTTGCGCGTCAGCCGCTTTGCCGAAGCCAAAGAAATTTTCCGGCAGGCGCTCGCCCAGAAATTCGATGTGATCAACATTCACGCCGCGCTGTATCAGATCGCCTTTGCCGAAGGCGACACGGCAGGCATGCAACAGCAACTCGACTGGGCGCAGGGCAAGCCGGAAGAGTTCGTTACGCTCGATTGGCAAGCAGGCGCGGCGGCTTGCACAGGCCAATGGCGCAAGGTGCAGGAACTCGCCCGCCGCGCGATTGACCTGACCGCACGCGGCATGACCAAAGAACTGGCGGCGCGTTACGCAGCGGAACAGGCCTTGCGCGCTGCGATTTTGGGCGACTATGCGCAAGCGCAAGCCAACGCCGAACAAAGCCTGGCGATTGATCGCGGACGCGCCACGCTGCCACGCGCGGCGCTCGCCCTGACATTGAGCGGTGCCATACAACCGGCGGAACGGCTGCTGGATGAACTGCGCCAACGTTACCCCGATGACACGGTCATCAATTCAATCTGGCTGCCGGTGTTGCGCGCGGCTTTGTTGCTGACGAATGAAGCGTCCGATGGAATGGCGGCAGCAACGCAAGCCTTGGAGCAATTGCACACTGCGGCGAATTACGAAGCGGCGGCGGAATTCTGGCCGCAAAGCTTGCGCGGACAGGCTTACCTGCGGCTCGGACGCGGCGACGAAGCCGCCCAGGAATTTCAAAAAATCCTGGCCCAACGTGGTCAGGCGCCGTTTTCGCCGTTGTATCCATTGGCGCATTTGGGGCTGGCACGGGCGGCAGTGTTGCGGGGAGATGAAACGCAACGCCAGCAGGCTTGGGCGGCGTTTGCGGCGGCGTGGCAGGAAGCGGATGCTGACCTGCCAATGTTGCTTGAGGCGCAAAGCGCGAAACCAGGCGAGTCGCTGAGTTCGAGCCAGCCGTTCAGTACCGCGCTGGAAGCAACCACGACGCGGAAGCAAGAAGCTTTTCAGGTTTACTCGTGGGGCTATAAGCAATCGCTCAGCGGCAGATTCATGGACGCGATCCAGCTTTACCAGCGCGCCGTCGAACTTGACCCTGAATTTGCCTATGCCTGGAGTATGCTCTCGATTCACCACAGCATCATCGGCCAGCCAGAGTTAGCCGGTGGCTATGCGGCGCAAGCCTATGCCTTGAAGGAGCACCTGAGTGATTACGAGCAACTGCAAATCACCTTTCGCTATCATTTCAATTTCACCGGCGACATGAACCAAGCGCTGGAAGCAGTGTTCCCCTTCATGCAGACATTACCGCGCACGTTCACGGCACCGAGTGATCCATTAGCCGTGCTTGGGGACCACGAGCAGTCGGTCTCGCAGGCTGGGGCGCAATCGCGGTCACGTTTAGTCGTCTATGACGCGCTGGGCCGCCACGAGCAAGCCCTCGCCGAAAGCTATGAAGCCATGCGTCTCAACCCCAACTATGCGCCCGTCTACTGGTATCTAGGGCGCTCGTTGCTGCGTGTGAGCCGTTTCGCCGAGGCCAAAGAGATTTTCCAGCGAGTACTCGCACAGAAATTCGATCTGTCGAACATTCGCGCCGCGCTTTACCAAATCGCCTTTATCGAAGGCGACACGGCGGGCCTGCAACAGCAACTCGACTGGGCGCAGGGCAAGCCCGAAGAATTCGTCACACTCGATTGGCAGGCGGGCGCGGCGGCCTGCGCGGGCCAATGGCGCAAGGCGCAGGAACTCGCCCGCCGCGCGATTGACCTAACCGCGCGCGGTATGACCAAAGAACTGGCGGCGCGCTATGCGGCGGAACAAGCGCTACGCGGCGTGATTTTGGGCGATTATGCGCAAGCCCAAGCCAACGCCGCACAAAGCCTCGCGATTGATCGCGGACGCGCCACGCTACCACGCGCGGCGCTCGCCCTGACGCTCGGCGGCGCGGCGCAACCGGCGGAAGTCTTGATGGATGAAATGCGTCAACGCTACCCCGATGACACGGTGATCAATTCGATTTGGCTGCCGGTGTTGCGCGCGGCCCGCTTGCTGGCGGCAGAATCACCAGGTGTTGAAGCGGCGGCGCAGGCGTTGGAGCAATTGCACACCACGGCGAATTACGAAGCAGCGGCGGAATTCTGGCCGCAAAGTTTGCGTGGGCAGGCTTACCTGCGGCTTGGACGCGGCGCGGAAGCAGCGCTGGAATTTCAAAAGATACTCGACCAGCGCGGCCAGGCGCCGTTTTCGCCGTTGTATCCGCTGGCGCATTTGGGGCTGGCACGGGCGGCAGTGTTGCGGGGCGCTGAAACGCAACGCCAGCAGGCCTGGGCGGCGTTTGCCACAGCGTGGCTGGATGCGGATGCCGATTTGCCGGCGCTGTGTGCGGCGCAATGCGAGTTTCAATAACTGATGTTACGCAGTGGAAGTTTGACGATTCAGTTTGACCGTGAAAGACGGCGGTTTTTGCGCGCCTCCGGCGCGAAGAAGACTGCCAAATTAAAACTCAATCTTTTCACTGCGTAACATGAGTTAATAAGTCTGAACCCTCCGGCGGCGGCTACACCTGAAGTCACGCTACGGATAGATAACAAGGCGCGGGTTGGTTCGTTTGTGGTGATGCGCGTTTGTTTCAGGGTAGCCATTCTTTGCGAAAACGTACCGCAGATTTGGCAACCTGCGGTACGTCTCAACTCAACCGGACTTACGCGGACATCACGCCGAGTTGCCTGAGCCAGCCCAGCAAGTCAGTCGCTATCACTCTCCTCGACAGATTTGCCATTGCTGACACGCGCCAGTGTCAGGCCGGACGAGGTGACTTGCTGGCCGGTTGGGGCAATGCGCGGGAAGCTTCAGCCTAGATCAGTTTGCAATTGAATGTACGGGCGGCGCGCTCCGGGGCAGTACCGCGCGCGTGAGCAAGCGGTGCGTCAACGCTGGCGGCTTATGGCATACCCAGAGTCTCCGCTTGCTGACGCGCGCGGTACTGCC
>JACPYM010000119.1 GCA_016196035.1 Acidobacteriota bacterium
GCGGTTTGCAATGGCGTTTATGGGAGTCAGTTGACGCTGGGACAATACCGCGCGCGTGCGCAGCAAGCGGCGTGTCAAGCTGGCACCATTGGCTAAATTGCCAAGGCTCCGCTTGCTGACGCGCGCGGTACTGTCCCGCTACGCGATTTTCCCGTACATCGTAGTGAAAACCGATCTAAATAACACTTGACCTTGTACTGTTGTATAAGGTGCATACTCGCGTTGATGCGGAAGGAGAAACAAGTTGGTGTTGGAACGGCGTCATACGCCGCCGCAACGTGACAAACGGCAGTTCATGTGCACAATGCCTGACAGGAAGGAATGCTTTCCCCAGCATGCGCTTCCGCTCTCCCACGATCTTCTGATGCCCTAATCTGAGTACCTCACGAAGCTCAACTGACGACTGGTTCTTTCACCCCAAAATTAATAACCCGGTGTGGTGTGGAAATTGGCTGATACCCAATGGTGCCCTGACTCTCCCCTGATTTCCTGTCCCCGCTTTCAGTTCAAGGAGAATGACTGATGTTACACCGCAAGCTAGCGCTCTCGCTGTGCGCCGTCCTCTGTCTGAACCTCTGTCTGCAACGCTTCAACACGTCGCAGGCGCAAAACGCGGCCATCACGATCAACGTGGACGCCGCCGCCAATCGGCACGCGATCAATCCGCTGATCTATGGCATGGCCTTCGCTGACACCGCGACGCTGAATGATCTGAACGTGCCGTCCAATCGCAATGGCGGTAATTCGACTTCGCGCTACAACTGGCAACTCAACGCCGACAACCGCGCGCAGGACTGGTACTTTCAAAGCATCGGTTATGCCAGCAGCACGGCAGGCGAAGTCGGCGACACTTTCATCGCCAACACGAAGGCCGCCAATGCGCAACCCATGCTGACGATTCCGATGGTCGGCTACGTCGCCAAACTCGGCGCGAACCGCGCGAAGCTGTCGAGCTATTCGATTGCCAAATACGGCGCGCAAACCGACCGCGATTGGCAATGGTTCCCCGACGCGGGCAACGGCATCCGCAGCAGCGACGGCGCGCGCATCACCTGGAATGATGTGAATGACGCCAATGTGCCCGCCGACCATGTCTTTCAACGCGGTTGGATGACGCATCTGGTCAGCCGTTGGGGCACGACGGCGAATGGCGGGTTGCGCTATTACGTTTTGGATAACGAATACAGCCTCTGGCACGACACGCACCGCGATGTGCACAACACCGGCGCGACGATGGACGAAGTGCGCGACAAAATGTTCGCCTACGCCGAACAGGTGAAAGCGGCTGATCCAACGGCGCTTGTCGTCGGCCCCGAAGAATGGGGGTGGAGTGGCTACTTGCTGAGCGGCAAAGATCAACAGGTCGGCCCTTCGGTTGGTTGGAATTGGAGCCTGTTGCCGGATCGCAGCGCGCATGGTGGCTGGGATTATCTGCCTTGGCTGCTCAATCAATTCAAGCAGCGGCAGACCGCGACGGGCCAGCGGTTGCTGAATGTCTTCACCGTGCATTTCTATCCGCAGGGCGGCGAATTCAGCAACGATACTTCGACCACGATGCAACAGCGGCGTAACCGTTCGACGCGCGCGCTGTGGGACGTGAATTACATCGATGAAACCTGGATCAACGACAAGGTGAAACTGGTACCGCGCTTGAAAACTTGGGTGAGCACGTATTATCCCGGCACGCCGGTTGGCATTACCGAATACAATTGGGGCGCGGAAAGCCACATCAACGGCGCGACCACGCAGGCCGACATCCTGGGCATTTTCGGACGCGAAGGACTGGACGTCGCCAATCGCTGGACGACGCCCGCTAACACGACGCCGACCTACAAGGCGATGAAAATGTATCGCAACTACGATGGTAACAAGTCTGCATTTGGGGATACGAGCGTCGCGGCAAGCGTGCCCAATCCGGATAACGTCGCGGCCTTTGCGGCGCAGCGCAGCAGTGATGGCGCACTGACGGTGATGGTGATCGGCAAAATGCTGTCGGGCAATACGCCCGTGACGATCAATTTGGCGAACTTCGCGCACAACGGCGTCGCACAAGTCTGGCAATTGACGGCGAGCAATACAATCACGCGGTTGGCGGATACGGGCATCGCGGGCAATGCGTTGAACATCACGCTTCCGGCCCAGAGCATCACGTTGTTTGTGATTCCGGCTGGGGCGGGGAATCCAACGCCAACGCCAACGCCTGTTCCCTCACCGTCACCGTCACCGTCGCCAAGTCCCTCACCGTCACCCTCGCCCTCACCCAGCCCGACGCCCAGCGGTGCGAAGTGCACGGTCAAATACGTCATCACGAATGATTGGGGGAACGGCTTCCTGGCGGATTTGACGATCACGAATCAATCAGGCGCGGCAATGAATGGCTGGACGTTGGCGTGGTCATTCGCGGGCAATCAGCGCATCACGAATCTGTGGAACGGCCTCGTGACGCAGACCAAGAAAGCAGTGAAGGTCAGGAATGAAAGCTGGAATGCGAGCATTTCGAATGGCGGTTCGACAGCCATTGGCTTCACCGCCAATTACACCGGCAGCAATGCCATCCCGGCCAGCTTCACGCTGAACGGCTTGGCGTGCGCGCGGCAGTAGCGGCTGCGTCTCCGCAACTGCATAAAATGCGCGCGGCTGAGAAGCCTGGTTCTCAGCGCTGTCGCTGCCAGATTGTTTTCACCACGAAGAAACGAAGGGCACGAAGAGGAGGGAAGTTTCTCAATCAAACTTCTTCTTCTCTTCGTGCCCTTCGTTTCTTCGTGGTGAAAAACTAACTCGCTGATGCGTCCTTCGCGCCGTAGCGCCCAGCCACATAGCCGTTCAGAATCTCTAAAAACTCCGGCACGATCTGCGCGCCTTTGAGCGTAGTTTTCAGCTTGCCATCAACAAACACCGGCGCGCGTGGTTCTTCGCCCGTGCCCGGCAAGCTGATGCCGATGTTGGCGTGCTTGGATTCGCCGGGGCCGTTGACGACGCAACCCATGACCGCGACTTTCATCTCTTCGACGCCCGCGTAGCTCTCGCGCCAAATGGGCATCTGGCTGCGCAGGTATTTGCCGATGTCGTCGGCCATCTCCTGAAACAGCGTGCTGGTCGTGCGCCCGCAACCTGGGCAGGCCGTGACTTGCGGCGTGAAGCTGCGGATGCCGAGCGATTGCAAAATCTGTTGCGCGACGACAACCTCTTCGCTGCGGTCGCCGTTGGGTTGCGGCGTCAACGACACGCGAATCGTATCGCCGATGCCTTCCTGCAAGAGCACCGCCAGGGCCGCCGTGCTCGCCACGATGCCTTTCGCGCCCATGCCCGCTTCGGTCAAGCCCAAGTGCAACGCATAAGGCCCGCGCCGCGCGAGTTCACGATAGACATCAATCAAATCCTGCACGTCGGAACATTTCGCGCTCAGGATGATACGTTCGCGCGGCATGCCGTAGCTTTCGGCTAGTTCGGCGGAATCAATGGCGCTACGCACGATGGCCTCTTTCATCACGTCTTTGGCGTCGAGCGGTTCAGGCAGCTTGGCGTTGTCATCCATCAAGCGGGCGAGTAGGGCTTGATCGAGCGAACCCCAATTGACGCCGATGCGCACGGGTTTGCCGTTGTCGTTGGCGACATCAATCATTGCTTTGAAATTGTTGTCGTGATGTTTGCCTGCGCCGACGTTGCCGGGGTTGATGCGATATTTCGCCAACGCGCGTGCGCAATCAGGATACTCCGTCAACAGGATGTGGCCGTTGTAGTGGAAGTCGCCAATGATTGGCGTATTGAAACCGGCGTCGCGCATGCGGCTGACGATTTCGGGCACGGCGGCGGCGGCGGCTTTGTTATTGACCGTCACACGCACCAGTTCAGAACCGGCGCGCGCCAGTTCAATGCATTGTTGTGCGGTGCCGGCAGCATCGGCTGTGTCAGTGTTGGTCATGGACTGCACGACGACGGCATTACAGCCGCCCACGTGAACGCCGCCCACATTGACGGCAATAGAATCTCTGCGATTGATCTTAGCCATAAGAATTTAGCCCGTAAGAGTTGGATAAGCTGCGCAAGAAGCTGGATTTTAGGCGAGCCATCCAGGATTGGCAAAGCGTCGAATTTGCGCCGCAAGCATTGCACTCTGCGGCATTTCGTTTTACGTATTGCACCTTGAATCGTCCTGCAATCCGTCCATTCACCGAAAAGGAGAAACCTTATGATGCAATTTCGCCGCGCTTTCCTGAGCGTACTGCTGCTGTCGGTTTGTTCGATTCTGGGGCTGGCGCAACAACGCGCCGGGCTGGCCGAAAGGCTGCAACGTATCGAGCAAATGATTCAGGAAGAGTTGCAAAAGAGCGGCGCGCCCGGCGCCGCCGTAGCTATCGAACAGGATGGCAAAATCGTTTTTGCCAAAGGCTTCGGTTACGCCGATGTCGAAAACAAAGTGCCATTCACGGCACAAACCGTTTCGCGCATCGGTTCGATCTCGAAGACGTTTACCGCGCTGGCGCTGATGCAATTGGTTGAACAGGGCAAGGTGAAACTGGATGATGAAGTGCAGGTGTACGTGCCGAGCTTTCCTAAAAAATCCGCGCCGATCACGATTCGTCAATTGCTCGGCCACCAAGGCGGCATACGGCATTACAACGGCGACGAGATGCTCAGCGCCAAACACTACGACACGGTTGAAGCGGCGCTGGCGATTTTCAAAGACGATCCGCTGGTGGCGGAACCGGGCACGAAGTACAGCTACACGACATACGGCTTCAATCTGCTCAGCCGTGTGGTCGAGGCGGCCTCTGGCATGAGCTTTGGCGAATACTTGCAACAGCGCATTTTCACGCCGCTGGGTTTGAAACAAACCTACCTGGATGACCCCGCGCAACTGATCGCGCAACGTGCCCGCTCTTACACCAAGCGGCAAAACGGCCCGCTCCAAAACGCGCCCGCCGTTGACCAAAGCAACAAATGGGGCGGCGGCGGCCTGGTGTCCACTGTCGAAGATTTGCTGCGTTATGCGGCGTCGTATGACAAGCAAACCTTGCTCAAGGCGGACACGATCAAGCTGATGTTCACGCCGCAAAATACCCGCGACGGCAAGCCGACCACTTACGGCATGGGCTGGACGAGCGCGCTCGAAGACGGACGGCGGCGCATCGAGCATACGGGCGGTTCGGTGGGCGCGACTTCAGCGCTGGCGCTGTACCCAGAACAGCGGACAAAGATCGCCGTGCTGGTGAACAACGACTTTTTCACGGGGCCTGCCATTCGAGCGCGAGTGACAAAGATTTTGTTCGAGCCGTAAAGTGACAAATGGCTCAGGCTGCAACTGAACCGCTCAGTTTATTGGAATTGCAGGAGCGTGACCTCGCTTCCCCCTTCTCGTTGGCTATATTCGCCATTGGCCGCGAGGCGGATTCAAAGGGCCGGATTTTTCTGGAACTTCTCGGCGCCGGGGCGGGAATTACCAGCGTCAACCGTGAACAACTGCTGCACGCAGTCGCCGTGAGCTTGCACGGCTAACAACGAAACAAACGAAACAAATGATGCTAAGCGCAACCGACCTGACACAATTGTCTGATGGCGAGCTTTGGCAGTGTGCGAGTCAGGGTGACGAAACCGCTTTCGTCACGCTCTATCGCCGCCGCCAGAGTGGTGTCTATCGGTTTGCGCTGCGCCTGAGCGGCTCCACGGCAATTGCCGAAGATGTGACACAAGAAGTTTTTTTGGCGCTCCTGCACGAGCGGCAACGCGCGGTGAGCCGTTATGATGCCGCGCGCAGTTCGTTGGCAAGTTATTTGTATGGCATCGCGCGCAACCAGGTGCTGCGCCGCTTTGAACGCGAGCGCAACCTGACGTCCTGGCCCAATGGATCGTGTCCGGACGATGACGACGATGATTTTCTGCTGGTTGACGAAGGCAATCCATTAGGCGAGCTGACGCGGCAGGAAACAATTGAGTCGGTGCGGCAAGCCGTGCTGGCGCTGCCGCCGCATTACCGCGAAGTCGTGGTGTTATGCGATCTGCACGAGTTGAGTTATTTGGAAACCGCCGCCGCGCTGGATTGCGCCGTCGGCACGGTGCGCTCGCGCTTGCATCGCGCGCGGGCGTTGCTGGTCGAGAAATTGCGCGCTTTGCAAGTGTTGGAAAAAGGGACGGCGACGGTCGCCGTCAAACATGAATTCGGTGTGTTATATGAAATGCGAGGAGTTTGAACTTTCAGTCCGTGAGTTGGCGCGGCATCAACAGGTTGGCGAGTTGATGGACGCCGGACTGCGCGCGCAGATGAATGAGCACGCGCTCGGTTGCGCCGCGTGTGCGGCGCGTTTGGCGAATGCGTGTTGTTTGACGGAAGGCTTGCGCGCGTTGGCGCTCAGCACGGCATCCGGCAGTGCGCCCGCACACGTCGAAGCCGCGCTTTTGGCCGCTTTTCGGCAACCTGCATCGGCGACGATTGTGCCACTGGCAGCCGTGCGCGCACGCCGACAGTGGCCGCGTTGGGCGCTGGCGGCGGCGGCAATGTTGCTGATTGGCTTATTGGCCGTCGCCCTGCGCGCCACCTTGCGCAATACGCAGGCCCCGTCCGTAACCCCAAATGCATTGGCGGGCAAGGATCGTGCGCCTGCATCTGTGAATCCGCCAGCCACTGGCATTCAGATTGTCGCTACGCCAGGCAGCCTTGCAAAAGTGGAGCAAACGCTGGCATCTATTCACTCAACCACGCCAATGACCGTGGGCAAGACTGTGCAGGTCAAAGCGAAACACTTGCAGCCGCAGTACCGCATTGAGCGGTATCTGGTGGAAAGCGAAATCGCCACTGATTTTCTGCCTTTGACTGAAAATGCCGAACTGCCGAAAAGTGCGGAGATGCGAACCATTCGCGTGGAAGTCCCACGCGTGATGTTGTCGCGTTTCGGCTTGCCGATGAGTTTTGAGCGTGCGGCTGAACCGGTAAAAGCCGATCTGTTGATTGGCCCTGACGGACAGACACGCGCGATCCGTTTCATCCAAACTGGATTCGAACAACCGCAGATTATTTCTGCTAATACTTCCAAAGACCGCTAGAAAGAGAGCCTTATGAGCAAACGCAAACAAGCCTTCGTCTCCACGGCTTGCGCCTGCGCGTTAGTCGCCCAAAGCGTCAGCGTCACCGCGCAAGACAAACCTAAACCCAAGCCCGCCGAACAAACTTTTGAGCGGGTCGTGGTGGAACCGAGCGGCAACGGTGCGGCAACGTTCACCGTGCGCACGGCTGATCCGGCAGGGTTGCCGGGCGGCACTGCTTACGCCTACACCCAAAACTCAAGCGGCGTTTTCATCACGGGCCAGGGCGGCAGCGGCGGCGGCACCTTTGGCTTTATGGCTGCCGAAAGCTTTGACAGCAAGGTCGTCAAAGGCGCGCCGTATTCCGCTGAGAGCGTGACCGAATTCGCGCAAACGCTGGCCGATGGCAATCGCCTGACGCGGCGTTCGTCGAGCATGGTCTATCGCGACAGCCAGGGACGCATGCGGCGCGAGCAAAACGCGATGCCCGTCGGCCTGTCCGAATGGATCAACACGGAGAATATGCCGAGCACCACAATCATCAGCGACCCGGTCGAGGGCGCGACCTATGTGCTCGATCAGAAACAGCGCCTCGCGCGCCGCAGCCGTCTGCTCGCCGCCACCGTTACGAATGTGAGCGCCGGGGGGACGTTAATGCGCACAGCGATTGCCGCGCCTGAAGCCGGTGTCGCCGTTGCGGGCGCACCGCCACAACAAATGCCGCAACAAATCAAAGTGTCCGGCGGCGTCTTGCAGGGCAGTGCGCTGCGCAAAGTTCAGCCGCCCTATCCGCCCGCCGCCAAAACCGCCCGTGCGGAAGGCGCTGTGCAAGTGCAAGTCACGATCAGTGAAAAAGGAGAGGTCATTGATGCTTCGGTCGTCAGCGGCCATCCGTTGTTGCGCGAGGCTACCCTAAGTGCGGCGCGCCAATGGCAGTTCAAACCGACCGAACTCGGCGGCGTGCCGGTCAAGGTGCAGGGCGTGCTGACGTTCAACTTCACGCTTGAGGATGGCGGCGCGAAACCGACTGAAGCGGCCAATCGCGGGCAAACTGAGGCTGTGTTGAAGACCGGGACAGCCGGGATGCGCATGAATTTCAATCGCGAGTCGCTCGGCAAACAAATGATCGAAGGGATTGAATGCGAAGGCACGCGCATGGTTTCGACCATTCCCGCCGGCCAAATCGGTAATGAGCGGCCCCTCGAAATCATCAACGAACGTTGGTATTCGCCGGAACTGCAACTCACCGTGATGACCAAACAGTCCGATCCGCGCTACGGCGAAACGGTCTTCCGGCTGGCCAATCTCACACGGGCTGAACCCGATGAATATCTGTTCAAAGTCCCCAGCGAATACACCATCAAGGACGAGAACTTCGGCTTCCGTGTGATGGAAGATAAAGTGCGCCGTCCGGAAGAGCGTTAAACAAGCTACCTGACAACGGCAAAAACTGATCTTGGCGAAGCGAGCAATCGCTTCGCCTTTTTTGGCTTTAGCGAAGTAACATCAGGTTGTGTGACCATCGAACCTGTACCGCGATAAGAACTGCTGTTCTGCCCCAAGAGTTTTCTGGCTATGAAACTCTCTTTTCCCAAACTCTTCCTCGTGCTTCTGGCCTGCGCAATTTCCCCAACCGCACAACAACCAGCCAACAACGCCGCAGACGACGCGGCCATCCGCGCAGTTGTTTCGCGCTACTTTGAAACCTGGGCCAGCGAAGACCTGGACGGGCACATGGCGCTCTGGACGGGATTGGAACAGGATCGCCAAACACGCCGCGAAGCCATGCAACGCCGCTTTGCCGAGGCTGATTTCAGTTTCTCGCCGCTCACCATTTTGCGCGTCAAACAGCAAGGCGGCACGGCCAGCCTTTACGCCAAGACCGAACGCCGCACGGTCACACCGGCAACGCCAACCCTCGCAGTGACTCCAGTGCTGATCGCGTTCTCGCTGGTCAAAGAAGAGGTGTGGCGCATTATGCGCGAGCAACCGCTGGGCACGGCGTTGATGTTTGAATTTCTCGGCGCTTCAGAAGCCGAGTTGCCGTCTTTGCTCGAAACCGCGCAGGCCTTGGCGTCGCCCGATCTGGCGCAATTGTTGGCCAGCCAGAGCGACCGGCAATTCGCCAGCGGCCAGTACAAAACGGCGCTCAAAACTTTGCAGTTGGTGCTCGCCATCGCGGAAACACTCAACGACAAAAAGACGCAGGCCGATGTCTGGCACAACACCGGCACCGGTTATTTCTTTTTGCGGGATTACCAGCAGGCGCTGGCCGCCCACCAAAAGGCGCTAGTGCTAGAGCGGCAATTGGGCCGCAAAGCCGAAACCGCCAAGGTGTTTGCCAGCCTGGGGCTGACGCATCTGTTGTTGCAACAACCGCGCGTGGCGCTGGCGGAATATCAGCAGGCGCTGGCGCTGTATGAAACGCTGAATGAGCGCGGCGAGGTCTCGCAAACGCTCGAAGCCATCGGCAATGTGCATTATGACCAGGGCGATTATGTCAAAGCGCTGGCGCAATACCGCAAAAGCCTCGATTACCTGACGTCCACGACGACGGCCACCTATGCCAACCGTCTGGTCAAGATTGCGCGCGTGGCTTATGAATTGGGCGATGACGCGCTGGCGCTCGAACATTACCGGCGCGCGCTCGAAAGTTTCGACCAGGCCGGGAACCGCAGCAGCCGGGGTTTCGTGCTGCACAGCATCGCCAACATCTATTACAACCAGGGCGATCTGACGCAGGCCTTGCAGCATTACCAACTCAGCCAGCAGGCCGAAGAGCGCGCGGGCAGTCCCAATGGCAGCGCCAGCGCCTTGCAAGGCATTGGGCTGGTGCACGTGCTCAATGGCGATTACGCGCTCGCCTTACCGGCTTACGAACGCAATCTGAGCATCGCGAAGCTGCTGCGTGACAAAGGGCAGGAAGCCTTCGCCGTGCAGAAAGTCGCGGGCACGTGTTTCGCGCTGGGCGATTACGCGCGCGCCTTGCAGCTTTACGAAGAAGCCTTGAAGCTGCGCGAGGACCTGGGCGACCGGCGCGAAGTCGCCAGCGCCTTGCTTGATCTGGGCATTACGCACCAGGCCCTGGGCAATTACGCCGCAGCGTTGCGCCTGGATGAAAAGAGCCGCGCCGCATACGCCACGCTCAACCTGCCCGCCGGCGTGGCGAACGCATTGCTCAACGCCGCCATCGTGCATTACGTGCAAAACAATTTCACCCAGGCGCTGGCAGTGGCCGACGAAGCCGCGACATTCGCCAAACTCGCTGAGGAAGACGAATTGCTCTGGCGCGCGCGTTATCGCGCGGGCAAGTGCCAGCAGCAATTGCAGCAACTCCCGCTCGCGCGCCAAGCCTTGAGTGAAGCCATCACCCTGATCGAAAAGCAACGCCCCGCGCCCGGTAGCACGCCAGCGAGCCGTTCCAACGAAAACAAAAGTGGGCCGTATCTGGCAATGGTGGACGTCTTACTGGCCTTGAATCAGGGCGCCGAAGCGTTCCAATTCGCCGAACGCGCCAAGCAACGCGGGTTGTTGACGATGCTGCGCGGCGGGCGCGGCTGGATCACCAACGCGATGACGAAAGCGGAGCAGGAACGCGAAGGTCAACTGGTCAACGACCTGGCGCTGCTCAATGCGCAACTCGCGCGCGAAAACGAAAAACAACAACCAAACACGGTGCGCGTGCAGGCATTGACCAAACAATGGCAGCAAACGCGGCTGGCTTACGATGCATTTTTGCAGCGTCTCTATCGCCTGCATCCGCAATTGAAAACGCTGCGCGGCGAAGGCCCCGCCGTGACCGCGCTGCAAGCCGGGCAACTCGTGATGGATGAACGCCGCGCCTTGCTGGCGTATAGCGAAACTGAAGACCGCATCGTGCTGTTCCTGTTCAGTAAAGAGCACGCAGCCAAAACACCCGCGCTGAAAATCTTTGCGCTTGGCAGCAATCGCGGCGAGTTGTACCAGCGACTGACACAACTGCAAACGGCGCTGGTCGCGCGTAATGCCGCCGCAGACGCACAATTGCGCGAGCTTTACGACGAACTTCTGGAACCCGCGCGGGCGCAGTTAGAGGGCAAAACACAACTCATCATTGCGCCCGATGGCTTGCTCTGGAATTTACCCTTTGCCGCGTTGCAACCACGCGCCGCGCATTACCTGATCGAAGATTTCGCGCTTACCTACACGCCTTCAGCGACGGCCTGGCAAGCCATGTCGCAAGCGGGTGGCGCAACCATTGCCGTCCGCACGCGAACAGGCGCGCGCGTCGCCGCAAAGCCGAACGCGCCGCCAGAAACGCTGCTGACCTTTGCCAACCCTACCTTGAGCGATGAAATGCTCACGCGGTTGAAAGCGCGCTTGCAACACGAGGCCTTTGCTGTGAACGCCGAAACGGAAAACGAAGCAGCGGCAATCAGCCAGGCTTTTGCGGCGGCCCAGCAACAACGTTTCAGCGGTGCTGAAGCGACCGCACAACGCGCCAAAACTGCTGCGTCCCAAGCGCGTTGGCTGCATTTCGCCGCGCCCGCCGTGCTGGATGAAATGAACCCCTTGCAATCCGGTGTGGCCCTGGCCGTCGCCGCGAACGAGACGAACGAGGACGGAATGCTGACTTGGCGCGAGGCGCTGCAACTGAAACTGCCGGCCCGGTTGGTGAGCTTCACGGCGGCGGAAACAGCGCCTGCGCGCTTGGGCAATGGGCGCGCGCAGGTGGCGACGAGTTGGGCATTTTTCATTGCCGGATGTTCGAACCTGCTCTTGAATCAATGGCCGGTTGCAGGCAGCGGCACGACCGCGTTGATGCAAGAGTTTTACCGGCAAGCGCGTCTGCAACCGTTCCCCTCGCGTGCGGAGGCCTGGCAACAGGCTGTGCTTGCGCTGTTACAAACGGCTGAATATCGCCATCCATATTATTGGGCTGGCTTCAAGTTGTTTGGCGTGAATTGAAGTTAGAGAGCCAGCGGTACGGAACCGGGAGCGATACGGAACCGGGAGCGATAGCGACCGGGCGCTCCCGAATAGGTCTAACACAGAGTCACCTGGTTGCTATCGCTTCCGGTTCCGTACCAACGCATTCCGTGCTTCCTATACAAGGAGCAGTTTCACCGGCTGTTATTACTCCGAAAAGCCAAGCGCAGCCTGCTTTCTATTTGCAACAACACAACGCCCGTTAGCACCGCCGCACCGCCCAGCATTTGCCAGCCGCCCATCGTTTCGCCCAACCAAACCCAGGCCAACGCCGCCGCAATGACCGGTTCCAGCGCCGAAGTCAGATTGGCACGGCTCGGTTCCAGATGGCGCAGGCTCGCCAGATACAGGCCAAATGGCGCGACCGTTGCGAAGGCCGATAAATACGCCACAAACCCCCACGCGCGGCTGTCGAATTGTTGCCATTCGATCAACCAGGGCGGACGCGCCAGCAGCCACGCCAAACCGGCAAAGGTGAAGGCATAGGTCATCGCCGTGCGTGAATCATGCCGCCGCAAAATTCGTTGGCCATACGCGCTGTAAAACGCAAAGGCCATTGCCGATCCCAACGCGGCCAAAGTGCCTTGCCAGGAAAGGTTCATACGCCCGCCCGCGTGGCCCAGCATCATCAGCGCGCAGCCGCACAAGCTGAGCAGGCCAGCCAGAAATTTGGCTGCCGTCATGCGCTCGGTTTTGGCAAGCACCCCGTATCCCATCAGCAGAAACGGCGCGGTGTACTGAAACAACAGCGCATAGCCGACGCTGGTCAGTTTCAACGCGATGTAATAACAGCCCTGGTTAATGGCTAAGCCGATCAAGCCGAATAAAGCCAGGCGCGGCAATTCGCGCCGTTCGACCCGCAACAGATGGCGCGCCGTCAAGCCCAGCCACAGCCAATGCAAGAGCGCCGCGCTGACCGTGCGAATCATCAACAAGTCAAACGGGCGGATGTCGTGATTGAACAGAAACCGCGCGGTGACGCCCGAGGTTCCCCACAGCAGCGCCGCCGTGGCCGCCAATAGATAGCCGTGGTTGGCGGATGGAATTTGCGTTGCCGTCGCAGGGTTGATTGCGGTGGTGGTGATTGGTGTTGGTGCTGAATTCAACGAGTGCTCCTGCCACGAAAAATTGCGGGCTGCCGTAATGCCTGGCTTTTGCCCACTGAAAAGTAGACCACCTTGTTTGGCCGGATATTAGACCGGTTTGCAGTTGCGTTTACGGGAGTCAGTTGACATTGGGACAGTACCGCGCGCGTGAGCAAGCGACGCGTCAAGCTTGCCCCCTGGGCTGAATTGCCAAAGCGCCGCTTGCTCACGCGCGCGGTACTGTCCCAATGTGCGGTTTTCCCGTACACCGTAGTGAAAACCGCTCTAAAGTGCCGGCGCCGAAAATTTCAGGCAACCCATCCTTAGTGACAGCACATCGTTGCTGGCGCACACATTGAAAATCTCTCCACCAGGTTTTGTTGAACCCTTACGCCTCCAGCGCTGCCCCTTTCCCCGATCTTTCAACCAGCCTGGCTCATTCATAACCCATTCTCAGATCACCCAGCGGGTATTGCACTATGAAAATCAAAAAATGTTTGTTTGGCTCGACGCTGTTGCTGTGTTTAACCGTTGCAGGCAGCGTTTCTAGTTGGGCGCAAACCAATACGGCGTTGCTGCCAAACGTCCTGGTGCGTGATGCGTCGGGCTTGCGCTTGCCGGGCGCGCGCTGGCCTGAAGCGGGCATCTATGACGGCATTGATTGCAACAGCCCTTTGCATTGGGATGCGCAAGGTCGCTTGCACGCCTTTGCCTCGGCGCTGTTCCCTTATCACAGCACAGGGCCTGATCTTTACCGGCTCGGCAATCCGGTGACGGGCGCGGTGCGCGTCAGCATCACACCCAATGCGCGCGCGCCCATCAACGGCCACATCTGGCTCGAAGCGACGCATCGCGATACCAATGGATTGCTTTATGGCTGGTATCACAATGAACGCGGCGCGGGTTGTACGAATACGTTTTTGACCAAGCCCTATATCGGCGCGATGGTCTCGCGCGATGAGGGCCAAACCTGGCAAGATCTGGGCATCATTATGCAGGCGGCTGACTCGATGACCAATTGCGCGACGGGCAATTTCTTCTTTGCCGGCGGCGAAGGCGATTTCACCGTCATCCTCGACCAGGCCAAGCAGTATTTTTATATTTTCTTTGGCTCTTATCACGCCGACATTGCGGAGCAGGGCGTTTGTGTCGCGCGTTTGGCCTACGCCGACCGCAACGATCCGGTAGGCAAGGTGTGGAAGTGGTACAGCGGCCAATGGCGCGAGCCGGGGTTGGGTGGCCATACGTCGCCGCTGCTGCCGGTGTTGACGAATTGGCACCGCGCCGACGCCAACGCCCTGTGGGGGCCGTCGGTGCATTACAACACCTATCTGGAATGTTATGTAATGGTGCTGAACCACGCGATCAACGGCCAGTGGAATCAGGAAGGCGTCTATATCAGCTACAACAAATACGCCAGCAATCCGTTTGGCTGGAGCACGCCCGTGCGCTTGCCGATTGATCCGCAAGGACGCGCCTATCCGCAAGTCGTCGGCATTCAAAAGGGCGAGACCGATAAGCTGGTGGGCCAGGCGGGCAAGCTCTTCCTGCAAGGCGAGTCGCATTATGAATTGGTGTTTTTGCGGCCTGGGGAAGGCACGGGGCTGACGTTTTACAACAGCCGTCCACTGCGGCCGGCCAGCAGCACACGCGTCAACATGCCGCGACGGATTCGCTGATGTTTGTGCAAGCAAAGCCGTGGCTGGCCTGTCGGGGCACTTTGCATAACTGCTCGCTTGGCAGCCGTGAGATGCTCGGCGCGAGTGGCGCAACCTGCCGAGGTTGCGCCGCTTCACCAGTACAATAATGAGGAAGCCGCGCAACCTCGGCAGGTTGCGCTACTCGCGCTGAAATGCATTTCGTTTTCGGCATAATCTTTCGCCAAAGTGCCCTGACATCAAAACCGCGACCGGTGAAGTGCGTATGAAAGCGCTCTGCCGGTCGCGGTTCTATTTTTACAGCCTGGCTCTTTTACTTGTTCTTAACCGGGAACAACTGCATCGTTGGATCGCCGAACAGCACATAGCTATTGCGCACATCGCGGTCAATGGCAGCGACGCGGGCGGCGGTCATGGCCTGGCCCAGCGTCAGCCCGGAATTGAAAAGCGAGCGATAGAACGTTTGTGCAAAAACCAGTTGCGCCGCTGGTTGGTTGAGCGCGCTCGACGAGACGACGGCGAAGGCCCCGCCGGATGCATTGGTCAACACCGCTTCGCCCAGACTGGTTTGTTGCGGGTCTATGAAATAGCCGTTCAGACAGGTCGCCATGACAAACAAACCCGCCGCGTTGTTGGTCAGGGTCGCGGCATCCTGCGTGCGCAACAGGCCGTCGCCTGTCCACACTTGGGTCGAACCATGCCCGAACCAATTGACCACCAGCGGCGTCTGGTTATTGATGAATTGCACGATGCCTTGACGCACGGCGTCCGGCGTGCCGTCAGTACGATTGACCTGCTGTTTCGTCCAGCTTGCGGGTAATAAGGCGGCCAGTTGATTGCTCAATCTCTTGTAGTCATAGCCATCCACCGTGCGATCTGAAACCAGCAAGGCGTTGCGGGGCGCGGTGCTGGATTTGAAGGCCAGGATTTTATTGATGACAGCTTCAGCCTGTGCGGCAGTGCGCACCGGCAAACGTCCCAGCGCCAATTCAGGCACGCCGTCGTTATTGAAATCGGCCAGCCAGTTGTCGAGTCCCGTTTCAAAATAAGTCGTTGCGCCCAACCAGGTCGGCACGAAATCGGCATTGCCCAAGCCCAGATAGTCGCGCGGATCGCTGGACGCATCGCCCAATAGCAAAGCATAGGCGGGTTTGCGCGCCCAGTTTTTACCGGCGCAGGTCAGCAGGTCTTTGAGGGCTTGGGGCGTGTGCGCGCCATAGGCGAATTCATCGTAAACGTCTTCAACGTCTATGACGGCGACGCGCAGGCCATTCTGGCGGCGCGCATTGGCGAGTTTGTTGGCACTGTTCCAGAATTCGCGCGAAGTGATGATGATGAAATCCGCCGCATTGCTGGCGGCGCGCCAATTGGAAGGTTGATTGCGCGTGAGGGCCGCGACACGTTCCGGGCGATTATCGCCTAACGCCAGATAGGTCGCGCCTTCGCCCAGCAAGGCAAAGCCATAACTGCCATTGACGAGTTGCGCTTTGACCGTGATCTCGCGCTCAGCGCCGTTGCCGTTCAATTTCAACAGGCGCAGGCTGGGCGTGCTGAAGCCACTGATAAAGGCGCTTTGCCCGGCGCTCAAGCTGAAGCTCAAGGCATCGTTGTCGGCTCGATAGGCGCGCGCGTAGGTCAGCCGCACGGCGTCCACCAAATTGACGTCGCTCGCGCCCGCCGCCGACAGCAGTTTGATTTCATTCTCACCCTCCAGCAGCCACGCGCCCGGCACGTCAAAACGCTGGACAGGATGGGCTTTGCCTGTGAAGTTCATGGTGGCGAGATAGCGGCCATTGACTTCGATGTTGACGGCGTGCGTTTGATCGGTGACGCCTTGCAAGGCGAGTTCGAGCGTCGCGCTGGCGTTGCGCTCGACAAAGCGCGTGGTCAATGTTTGCAATGCGCCGGTGGCACTGATGACGGGGCCGAACCAGTTTTCGGCCTCGCCATTGAGCAGACCGGAAAAGTAGATGATGCGGTCTTTGCGTTCAACCGTTGAGCGAAAACTGCTGCTGGTGAATTGGTCGGGAATCCTGCTTGTGACAGTCTCAAGCCGCAGCCCCGGCCCATTCCCGAACGTCAGCCAATAGATGCGCGTATCCGTCGCGGGCAGTTCCAGCCCGCGTCCGAAAAACTCCAACGACTCAAAACCGAATGCGCCTTTGCCGAACACTCTCATGGGGACTTCGACGCCATCGGCATAGAGTTGCAGCAGCAGCGGGTTGCCGTTGGTGTTGAACCCGGCGGCGGTCAACTCGGCTTGCGTCACGCGGTACCAACCGGTTTTGCGCACGGCCAGCTTCATGGCCGTTTGATTGGGCAACGTCCAGGGCGTGCTTTTGGGATCACTCGCCGCCATCAACGCGGACAAGGGCAAAGATTCGGCGCCGCCTTGGTTCGCATATTCTGCTGGCGTCTCGGCCCATTCGGATTGTTGCGTGGGATTGGTTGCGTCACTCAACTCAGAGAGTAGTTTGGTTCGGAGCTGCGACGGATAGGTTTCAGGATTGGCAACGTTGCCGGTTGCGATGACTGGCCCGTGCCAGGTGCTGTTGCCGCGCAGATCAATCTCTTCCAGCCAGTACGCCACACTCGCCGCACCGCGCGCATCCGTCCAGGTGTAGGAATTGCCGGCGGTCAAAGGCGTGCGCTCACCGGCTAGCAGCGCCGAACCGGCAATCAACGTCGGATTGATTTTGAGGCGTTGGCCGCCGTCTTCACGATAAACATTGAAGCCCAGATGATCCGCTTCAAAGCCTGTCTGCCAGGCGACAGTCACGCCGCTGCTGGCTTTAGAAAAAGACTTGTTGGCGTAAGCATTGAGCGCGGCCAGGTGCACGGCTAACGGCGCGTCGGGTTGACCGGCGCTCCAATTGGAAAAGCTGGTGACATTGCTGATTGCGGCAATGTGGGTTGTTTCGTCCACGTTATCGGTGCTGCCGCCGGGCAGCGTGATGGGCGCGCTGCCGTTGGTGTCTTTGAGAATGCGGAACAGACTCTCAGTGGCGGTGACGGGTATGTCGCTCGCCAGATAGGTGAAGCCCAGATTGAGATCGGGGCTGACCAACGTGCTGGTCAAATTCCAATACCGATTGAGCGCCAATGTTGGCGCGGCCAAACCGGGCATGGATGTCTGAAAGGCCGTGATCGTGAGGTCGCCCGTGCCGCCGTTGATGGTCACTGCCACGGGCGAGTAACCGTTGGCCGTACCGGTGTGATAGGTGAAGCTGCCCGTGCCGGCAATGGTTTTTTTGACGCTGCCGATGAGGTGGCCCGAAGTGCGGCTGGCGTTCGCGCCACTGCCGAACGCAATCAGGCTGCCGGTTGCGGCAGTGAGGTTGCCGCCCGTGAGCGTGAGCGTGCCGTTGATGGTCAGCGTGTGATTGTTGGTGAGATTGAGCGTGCGGCCGGTGTTGAGCGTCAGGTTGTTTACCGTCACATCGCCGGTGCTGATGCTGACTTCGTTGGTGACACCGCTGGCGGGCAGAGTGACATCCGCGCCGGAAGCTGGGACAGCGTTGTTGCTCCAATTCCCGGCGGTGTGCCAATCGCTCGAAACCGCGCCCGTCCAGGTCGGCCCGTTGATGGTCACGCTGTAGGCGCGCGAACCTACGCAATCGCTGGCCGTGTCTGTCGCGCTGATCGTGAAATTGAACGTGTTGATGGCCGTGGGGGTGCCGCTGAGCAAGCCGGTGTTGGCGTTGAGCATCAAGCCATTGGGCAACGAACCGGCACTAACGCTGAATGCATACGTGCCGCCGCCGCCACTGGCCGTGATGGTTTGCGAATACGCCGTGCCGACCGAGCCATTTGGCAGCGAAGTCGGACTAACCGTGATGGCAGGACAGGTGCTCAGGAATTTGTAGACGTAGGCCGAGCCTTGATCGGTATCCGTGACATCGTCATACAAACTGCCGACGAGCAGCGTCTCGCCTTGGAAGGCCACGGCGTAACCGAATTGATCGCCGACATCGCCGTCACTGGCGACTACCTTTTTGAATTGGCCCCAGTTATTCGTGAGCGGCGTGCCCGGATTGTTCGGATCGTAATCGCGCATGAAGGCATACGCCGAGCCTTGGTCGGTGTTGAGGCCGACGTTATCGGCATAGGCTCCGATGATGGCGATGTCGCCATCCACGGCCACCGCGAACCCGAACTGATCGTTGAGCGCGGCATCTCCGGCGGTGAGCTTTTTGATTTGCCCCCAATTATTCGCGCCGCCCTGATTGCGCAAGAACACATAGGCCGAGCCGCTGCTGTTGCCGCCGTCGTCATCATCCGGCGCGCCGACGACGGCGGTGTCGTTGTGTAACGCGACTGCCGCGCCGAAATGATCGTTGAGCGCGCCATCGCTGGCGGCAATCCGTTTGACTTCGCCCCAATTGTCCGCGCCGCCCTGGTTGCGTTGGTAAAGATAGGCCGCGCCTTTGTTGTCGGTGAAGGTCGCCGCGTCACCCAGGTAAGCGCCGACGATGAGCGTTTCGTTGCTGAGCGCGACGGCATAGCCGAACTGGTCATTGTTGGCCGCATTGCCGGCAGTCAGTATTTTGCGTTCGCCCCAGTTGTTCGTCAGTGGTGTGCCGGGATTGCTGGGATCGTAATCCTGTTCAAACAGATAAACGGCCCCGCGACTTGAATTGATGAAATTCGCGCCGACGGCCAGCCGGTTGCCGCTGAGCGCGACAGACCAGCCGAAACTGTCGCCACTCGACCCATTACTAGCGCTGACTTTCTTGATCAGGCCCCAATTGTCTGTGCCGCCTTGATTGCGTCCGTAAAGGTAAACCGCGCCTTCGTTGTCGGCGTTGGCGACCGAATCGCCGCTCAAGGCGCCGACGGCCACGATGTCGCCGCTGATGGCGACCGCCGCGCCGAAATTGTCATCGGCCTGCCCGGCGGGGTCTTCCAGCTTGATGACTTCGCCCCAGTTGTTCGCGCCACCCACATCCCGTTGAAAAATGTAGGCTGCGCCTTGAAAGGAATTCCCGCCCACCGTGGCATAGATCGCACCGACGACGGCTGTGTCGCCATTGACGGCGACGGCTGCGCCGAAAGTATCATCGGCCGCGCCATCACTGGCCGAAAGCTGTTTGACCTGGGTAAAAGTCGGGTCAATCGTAATCGGATAAACGGCCTGTGCATCGTCAACGACCAAAGATAACTCTTGCCCGCGAACCTCCATGCGCGAGGGCAAGGCGCGTCCCGTGGCATCAACGCTGGCGAGTTTGTCATAGCGCAAAACTTCGCTGCCGTTATTCGCCGCAAACGATACGGCCTGCGCACCAGCGGTCAACATGGGCTGCAAGTCACCGCCGACTGCCAACACCAGGCGCACTGGAGCCGCCGTGTTTGGCACCGGCCGCACCTGCAACGTGAAGCCTTGCTCCAAGCCGGCAGGCGCATTGACATACCATTCGATGAGCGGGGTTTGATTACTCGTGCCAACGGTCTTCTGAATTTCAACGCGATTGTTTTGTGCGGTGGGCTGGGCCGCTGTCACCGGCAACCAAGCGCCGCCAACCTGAACACCGCGCAGTTGCAGGCCCATACGCCAGCTTGCGTCCTGCGCAGGCAGTAGCTGCATCGCGCCGCCTGCGGTGAAATAGGCGCGGAGAGCTTGTGCCGGGTTTTGTACCGCAAACGCGCCCAGCGGAGCATGGTCGAATAGCGGCAGGGGAGTATGCGGCAGTGGGGTAGCGCGATAGCGCGCATCCAGCAGGGATTTGCGCAGGGAGTCATACGCGCCAGCCTGTTTTAACTGTGCCAAGGCCGCCGCTCCGCGCAAAGGCGTTTGATTATTCGCGGCGGCGGAATGAACTTGCTGCGGTAGCGGGCGCAGGCAAAGCGCGGCCACCACCAGCAGCGCGAACGGCAACAGCAAGCGCTGGTCGAATTTTGGATAGCAGAAACGCAGTAGTAGGAACAAAAGCATGTCGTGGAACTCCTGAAAGAATCTGGGGATGAGCAATAGCAAAAGGGCTGGCCTGAACAGCCAGCCCTGAAAGTTGATTTTTCAATACGTCACTTGAAATTGACGCGCACGGTGTTGGCCTGTCGGCCATCTGCATTGAAGCCGAGATTCACTTCGCCGCGCCCGGCCAACGTTGTGGGCACGCGCACGTTCAATTGATCCAGCCCCACCAATGCGCCCTGTTTCCCGGCGAAGCTGACACTGCCGGTGACTGGCGTGAAGGCGTTGCCACTGACGGGCGAGAATGTGACGCTGACCGCCGAGAGCGCGCTGCGATAGCGGAAGCCTGAGCCGAACAAGACCAAATAGACCTGCTCGTTTGCATTGCTCACGTCAATCGGCGTGGGCACATAGGACGTGCCTGACAATTGCGCCAGCGGTTCAAGCGTCGTTGTGCCATCCGCGCGCAGGCGATAGACCGCTCCGGTGGGCGCGCCGCTGCCGTTGGCATTGGCGGTGAACAAGCCGGGCGAAACGTAATTCAAATTGACGTAGCCCACCGAGGGTTTGCCATCGCTGTCCAAAATCGTCACGGTCGCCAAACCCGGCACGCCGCCGATGGGAACCTGGAAGTTGACCTGATTGGGCGAGACGAAAAACAGCGGGGCGGGGCGTTCCGTTCCGAACGCGTCGCGCACGAAGACGCGCGTGCCCGCCAACGTGGTGGGCAAGGGCACTTTGCTGGCCGACTCTGACTTGGTCGCCAGGTCTACGCCAAACGAAGTGACGATGGCTTCGTTCGCCAAGCCAGGGCCGCCGAAGCTGGCCGCCGAGACGGTCGAAAGCGGACGCGGGTTGAGCGTCAACCGATAGATGCCGCGTCCGTGGGTGGCGGCGATCAGGCTGCCGCTGGGCTGGTGATAGCGCATTTGCAGCACCGACACGTTGGGAAAATTATTGCCGAGCCGAACCCAAGTTTGGCCGCTATCCACGCTCTGAAAAACACCAATATCGGTGCCAATGAAAATCGTCGCCGGGCGTGTCGGATCGAGCACCGCTGCATTGACGGGCACGTCGGGCAAATTGCCGCTGATGTCCGCCCAAGTCGCGCCGAAGTTTTCCGTCAAAAAAACGTGGCCGGGCGTGCTGGATGTCGCCCGATTGAAGCCGGAGTAGGTGACCACCGCGCGTTGCACGTTGCGCACGTCCAGCGCGATGTCGGTGATGAAACGGTTTGGCAACGGCGAGCGGGTGGCATTGCGGAAGCGCGTCTTCGCGATTTCGTGCGCGTTCTGCGTGATGTAAACCATGCCATCGCTTGAACCAGTCCAGACCACTTCGCCAACGGCATCAATGCCGCCGCGCGAAGGGTAGGCTGCCAAGGCAGTGATGACGCCTTGGCCCTTGGTAAGATCAGCGCCATATCCATCCACGCCGCCACCGAGGCCCATCCAATTGCGCCCGTGATCAATCGAACGATAAAGGCGATAGGTGCCGAAATAGAGCGCGTTGCCATCCGCACCGCTATAACCGGTGTTCAACGTCATCGGCGCATAAAACGCGACGCGATCATTCGGATTCAGATTGCCGGATTTCGGCAACACACAACCGAAACAACCGCGCTCCGTCCAGGTGAGTCCGCCATCCAGCGAAATCACGGGGCCGATGACTGCGCCGGTTCCCTGACTCTTGATGTTGTAAAAGGTGTGATAGAGGACGGAAGGGTCGGATTGATCAATCAACACCGCGCCGCCATCGCCATCATCAATGTGCGTCCAGGCGGGCGCGCCAGCATACAGATTGGTGCCGTTGTCCTGTGTGCCGCCAATCACCAGATTGGGATCGTAAGGATGCACCGCCACGGATTGAAACTGCGTAATGCTCAGATTCGTGTTGAGGTTGTTCCAGCGCCAGGTATTCGTTTTCGCGCCGTCGGTGCGCCAGATGCCGCCGTCATTGCCGGTGAACAGGATATTGGAATTGGCCGGACTAACGGCGATGCAATGCGTGTCCGGGTGCAGCCCGATGATGGGCGGGAGGGAATTGGTATTGTCGCGAATATCAACGTCCACACTCAGGTCATCCCAACTGCGCCCGGCGTCCAGGCTGCGAAAGAGCGTGCCGCCTACGTAGGCAGCATTGGCCTGCGTGCCGTAATAAAGAATGTTGCCGTTGTTGGGATCGGCCTGTAGCGCCAGATTGTAGTTGGCTTGGCCGGCTTGTTGCGGGCGCGTCACCGCCGTCCACGTTTCGCCATTGTCGGTAGAGCGGTAAATGCCCAGCAGGAGATCATCTACACCCGCGAAAGCCGCATAGACAGTTGAATTGGGCGACGAACCAATCGGCGGGCCGATGGTCAAGACGATGCGTTCATAAACATCATTACCCTTGTCGTCGGTGCGTGCAGGCAAGCCTTTGTTCAAATACTTCCACGACAGCAGGTCGCCGCCAATGTCAGAGCGGTAAACGCCCTCGGAGGTAATGCCGGCGTAAACGATTTTTGGGTTGCGCGGATCAATCACGACATCGGATGCCAGCCGGTCAAGCCGACTGACGGTGGGGTTGACGTTGATCCAGGTCAAGCCGCCATCGGTGGTTTTCCACAAACCGCGATTGCCCAAGGGCGCTTGGCCGGGCGTCGTAGTTGCCGATAAAAAGAAGCCGGTATTGGTGGCGGCAAACACGGTGCTCGGATTCGAGGGATCAATAGCGATGCGGCTGAAGGTGCAATTGAGGAAGACCGGTAATTTCGGATCGGTGGTTGAAGTCGGCCCGACGATTTGCGTCCACGTTTGGCCGCCGTTGGTGGTCTTGAAAAGGCCCGCGCCGTAATAGCTATCGCCTGAGCGGTTCGGTTCCCCCGTGCCCAGATAGATCACATCGGGATTGATCGGATCAATCGCCACTGCGCCCACGGCGAGCGAAGGCAAATCGTCGGTCAAGGGCGTCCAGTTTTTCCCATTATCGAGCGAGCGCCACAGCCCGCCCTGCGCGCCGCCGACATACACGGTTTGATTGGTCGTGCCGTTATAGCGCGGATCAAGCGCGATGGCTGTCACGCGCCCTGACACGGCGGTGCGCACGGCCAGATTGGTGTCCAGCCGCGTGCGCGTACCAAACACCTGTCCATTCAAAATGGGACGCGGCCCCAGCGCTGTCCAGGCAATGTCTTGTTCGGGCGCGGCGGCCAACTTGCCGCGCTGGCGCAATTCCTGCTGCGCGCGTTCCGTCTTCGCCCATTGCTCTATCCCCGCGAGCCGCGCATTTTGGGGAATCTCGGCAAGCGGATACGCGCGTTGCTGATAAAACCATTCCTGGCGTTTTTCCCCTTCATTGAATTCCGTGCCCGTCTCTTTTCCCTCACGCTCACGTTCGGCGCGCAGCCATTGGCTGGAACCGTGGCGCTCCGAATCTGCTGCGAAACTGCCATCCGCCGAGAAGTAGGTCAGCGTGAACAAACTTGTCATCAACGCCAGCCCCAAAATTACGGATTGGGCAAAGGCGGAGCGGCGTAAAGAGGGAAATAAAGCTTTCGCGAGCGGCAGGAGTCTCAACATACGACCTTCCTATTTTTGATGGAGATTGTGGGTGACTACCGTGTGCAGGGGCGAACACGGCGCAATGAACATGATGATTTGCCAAATCCTGCCGGGTGGCACGCCGACGAGGTAAATTGGAACGGTACAGGAAGCGAGCTGTGAAAGGTGAGCCAGGGATGAGACTCGATTCGTAGGTTAGCTCGGGGTACGGACGCGGGCGGATACTAGCACAGGAGTGTCAAAATTGTATCCCGGAAATTTTGCAGGGTGGCTCGCCGACGGCTGGCTACGGTGAAAATTGATGCGTTCGATAGGCGTTTACTTGGTCTTCTGAATCAATTGAATCAGGCGTTCGGCGTGGTTGCGCGCGATGAGCGGAACACCTTCGTCCTTAATCACATCTTTGAGTAAGGGGATCAGTTGGTACGGATCGGCCAGGTGTTTGCCGCGCAATTCGCTCTCAAGCATGCGCATTTGCGCGGGCGTGGAAATCGGGTCGGTCTGGCGCGTGTTTTCGATCTCGAAGACGCGCATCTCCTGCGTGGCAATACCGCGAAAGAGTTCGGCCAAACGCGCCAGTGCCGCATTGTCGGTGTAGTTGAATCTGGTCGTGCGTTCTTTGCCGTTATGGGCATACCGGATGGTCATCGTGCCCAGATGCGAGAAGTCTTTTTTATGCTGATACTCTTCGGTGCTGTCCAGGAAATTCAGTGCGCTGAACAAGGCTTGCATCTGGTTGATCAAAGAGGCCGAGACGGTCAGCTTGTTGACGATCTCATCCGCGTCTTTGCGTTTGAAGAGATACTGCCCCGCACCCGTTCCATCGAATTCGACTTCGATGCGCGGGATGGTGAAGCGCTCATTGACGAAGGTGTATTGAAACTGCGTCAGATTGGCATTCGGGTCTGGTTTGGCTTCAAGCGTTCCCGTTTGCAGCCGCTGTTGCGCAAGGGCGCTGCCACCGAGCAGCAGCGCCGAATAAAAGATCGCCATGAACAGTTTTTTCATACGTGGTAAGTCAGCAGCTTGCCAGCCAACCCAAAGCCTGCAAGGCCTGGTTAGTTTTCACGCGCGGCGCTCGCAGCACTGCCTTTCTTCGTGTCGAAAGGCGTTTGCAGGTATTGCTGGGCAACGGCTTGCGCCTTCTCGTAATCGTTCCCGTTGCTCAGCGCTTTGTTGTATTCGGCCACGGCGCGTTCGCGTTGACCCAGCGCATCCCAGGCGTTGCCGCGATAGATGTAAGCCCAAACTTCAATCCAATCGGGGCGCAAGTTGCCGTTGAGCCCTTGATCGAAAGCGTCGAGCGCCTTGGAGTAGTTGCGCTGGGTCATATACAACAAGCCCAGGTTGTACCAGGCCCATGAATGGCCGCGATTGAGTTTGATGGCGGCTTGGAATTGTTGTTCTGCTTCGGTGTATTCCTGCTCGCGGAAATGCTCAATGCCGCGCCGCACGATCACGCCCTGGCGCAACTCTTCGGAACTCTTGATGACCTTGTTATCGGGGTCGACGACGACATCCAGCGGTTTGCTCTTGGTTTGTACGTCGAAATCTACCGAGGTGCCCTTAAGATATAAATCCTGCCGTTCATTCCCGGCTTCAGTTTTCAGTAAGACAGTAATGGGCATTTCAAACGTATCAAGTTCCTGCTTAACCGTGCCGGGCACACGGAAGCCGTCTTTGGTGCGCAACACGCGCCAATCGGAATGGAACTCCGGCACGCCGGTCGAATCCACCCACTGACCGAAGAAGAAGCGCATATTGCGTTTGGCCGCCGTGCTGACGAATTGCTCGAAGTCATCCAGCGTGACGTTCTTGCCGTCGTATTTCTTGTAGTAGTCCTGCAACATCTGGTCGAACGGTTTGTCGCCCAGCAACTGGCGCAGCATATTGAAGACCAGCGCGCCTTTATAAAAGATGACCGAGCGATATGCCGGTGTTTGATCGTCCAGTTGCTTGGGCGCGTTACGAATCGAAGACGCCTGCTCAAACGCCAGCGCCTTTTCCAATTCGGCCTGCACCGCCTGCTGGAATTGCGTCTCGTTGGCGTTTTCCTTGATCGCCATCAACATGCTGAATTCGGCCAACCCTTGCGACAGCCAGATGTCGTCAAAGGAGCGCAGCCCCACCGCCTGGCCCCACCATTGATAGGCGACTTCGCGGCCCAGTTTCTCTTCGTTGGCGGTCGTCATCACGCGCGGCGAAAGGAAAATGACGCCGGCGCCGCTATACGTTTCCAGCGTTTCATCATCGGTTTCCGCCACGATCAGTTTGTTGCCGAAAGGGAAGTTGCCGAACTTGGACGTGTAGTATTCCAAGTGCTGGCCGATCACTTTGGCGACGTTATCAGCCAGCCGGTCATCGCCGACCTTGACGTAAATATCCAAATCGAAGCCGGACTGTTTGACGTTGCGGACGATGTATTTGGCCGCCGCGATGTTGCCGGGCAATACGGGTTTGGTGCTGACAAAGGAATAGGTCACCCATTCGGTCGGGGCGGCGGTTGGAACAACCGTTTGGCCGTTGGGCAACAGCACCGGTGACATATCCTGCTTCTTGGTTTTGTCTGTTTTGGCCGCATCCGTGACGGCAGGCACGACGGGCGTTTCGACCACCGGTTGTTCGCTGTAACCCGTCACGACGATGCCTTTGGGCACTTTGATTTTGATGTCGTAAGTCGCCCGGTCTGCGGCATATTCGTGAAACGGAAACCAGCGCGCCGCATAGCAAAGATAAGAGCCTTGCTCACCGACATACGCCAGCCGCGCGTTGGCAATCGGGCCACCTTGTGCCGATTCAAGCGCACCTTCGTACTCGAACAGCAAGGTCACCGGCTGATTCGCGGGCACCACGCCACCCAGATCAATGCGCACATCGTTTTTCTCGCGGTTGTCCTGGATGAATTGCAATTCAACCGTGCTGGGTGTGGGCGCTGTGACCGGAGCCTTGTTTGCACCGTTAGCGGCTGGTGTTTTGGCGGCAGGCGTCGGCGTTGGTTTCGCCGCTTTTTGATTTTGACGGGTCAAAGCGGGAGCGCCCGACGCCACCGGCACCGTCTGCACTGCGGGAGTCGGCGTCGGCATCACATCCAAACGGGCGATACGTTTTACCGCCAAAGAGCCATTGAGTTCAAAGACGACGGAGCGTGTGTCAGAAACAGGAGTGAATTTGACTTCAGTGCGCGCCCGCAAGTATTGCTGGCCGGGCGTTAACTCGGCCTCGATCTTGTAGCTCTGTACATCCAAGTCGGCCACGCCCTTTTGCGCCGCCGCCGGGCCTGCCCACCAAATGACGGCCGCGCCCAGCAATCCAGCGATAACAACCTTTGAGAAAGTGTTCTTCATAGTTCTTCTTCCTGCTTTCTATTCCTTGCTAGCTCGTTCTGAATGTCATGATCCGCGTAACCTGCCGGGGATTATAACACCCTGCTTCTGTTTTTGAAGTTGTCGCCCGGCTTTCGCATAAATCAGGCATTGAACGGAATTTCCGGACTGTCTTGCGGTTCGGTTAGCGTGTATGCCGCCTTTGCAGCGATGGACGAGTACCGCAAAATAGCGCAAACGCGGCGCGATGGGACGAATCTATGAGCCTTGTGCAAAAACGAATACGACAGGTTTTTGAGTATGGCGCAGCCGGGCAAAACTATTTGTTGCTGGCGCGCACGCTGCATACTGCCTGGCTGGTGCGGCGGCAGTTGGCGGCGCGCCAATCCTCACCGCAACTCGCGACAACGATTGCTGCTGTTGAAAAGCTATACCTGCCGCCCCAACCCGGCTGGACGGGAATACCTGCGGAAACAATTCTGCGCTTTGCCGGGTTTATCGTCGGTGTGCCCTTAACCTGGGGACGTTGTGTGCAGAAGTCTCTGATTGCATATCGCCTGCTCAATGGCTACGGGATTCCGGCGCGCTTTTGTTGCGGCGTCAACCGGCAGCAACAAACTCTGGATGGGCACGCTTGGGTAGAGAAATTGAGCGAGCCTGGATGTGCTTTAAGCGAAAGCCGCGATCCTTATCGGTTTTATTTGCCGGTTTATACCTCACCAATGCCGGCAGCAGTTGAAGATAGGCTTTGATAAAACAAACGCTCATGCTGCCAAGCCAGCTTGGCAGCATGAGCGTTCAATATCCAGTCCATAGGCGGCCGTTAGCTTACTGCGGCAACAGGCCAAATGCTGGTTACTTGGCAGGTTTTTTGTACTTATTGATCAACTCTTGTACACCGTCCGTTTTGCCGTCATGGCGGAAACCATAAAACTGTTTCAATTGCTCCATGATCTGCTGCGACATGGCTTGTAACTGCGGATTGCCTTCTGCTGCGGCGACGCCACGCGCATACCAGTCAATGACTTCATCCATGGCAGCGAGCGCTTTGTCGAGGATTTCAGATTTGCGCTCGGTTTGATAGCGTTTGGCTAATTCGTTGTACTCATCGTTGGCGATATTGCCAAGCATCGCCAGGGTTGAAACGTCGTATTGATCAAGCCCCGCCGATTTTTCCAAACTGTCTTTGGCTTTCGCGCGGTCGTTCATAAAGAACGCGATGAAGCCATTCGCTTGGTAGATGCGCGCCAGGGATGTATTGCGGAAGTCCGCCCAGAACTTGGCATCCGTCTTCGCCGGTTTCTTGTCGGCTTCCATCAGTTCGACTGCCTTGCTGGCGCTTTCCGCCGCTGCCTTCGCGTACTTCCAGGTTGGCCCGTTGTTTTGAAGTTGCTGCGCCCCGGCGTAACCGAGTTGTGCGTGCACGAAAACATCGTCCGGTTGGGTGGCTAAATACTTCGCGCCTTCACTGAAGGCTTCGTCGAATTTCCCCTGTTGCACATAAGCGTCAATGAGGGCCGGTTTGACGAGATCCGCTTCACCCGGTTGATCAAAGGTGGCAATGAATTGCTGCGCAGTTTGCAATTTAACGTTGGCGTCCTTCTCCAGCATGATTTGATTGGAAAGGAATTCCGCCAGCTTTGTGCGTTGCGTCGTCTTCTTAAATTTCTTGATGAATTCGACCGTCTGCTTGGTCTTTTCCGTCGTGTTGGGTGCGGCGTTGATCTTCTGCAACGCCTTGGCCTCATCCTCAGAAATCTTCGGTTGCTCTTTTGGCTTGTCTTGCGTGGCTAAATTGGCGCCAGCCGTTATTTGGACGCACAGCAAGAGCGCCAGGGCACACACGGACAACGTCCGCGAAATTATCAGCAATCGCATCATGTCTTCTTTGACCTCGTGTGAATAAATTTGGGAAAGTTTGCGGCGCGTCTTGCGCTTGGCGGGCATTATAGCGGGCTAGCGGGCATCTGGCTAACGGTAGACGCCCTTCGCTGGATTTTGACGTCCGCCGGTTCAGCTTTTACCACAAGTCGGCCTGCGTCATTGACGGAGAAGAAAAATAACGTCACGCGAACTATACTTTGCGCTAGGACTTATTGTTCACCACCGCGCCGCGAAAATTTCATGATTGACGCACCATAGCTATTCAAGCTATTTTTACGCCGCATCCCAGCAACTTGTAGAACTTCACTTTCCCCATTTCGCTGAGCATATTTCAGCACCACCCACGAATTGCTCTCCCATAATCATTGAAACGTTAGTTCTGCGTTTGTATTCGAAGGAGCTTACGAATCGTATGTTCAGAGCAAACTTGCTTTGCCGTCCGAGGCTTTGCTTGCAGGTCGTGCTGTGCAGCCTCTTATTGACCGGTCTGTCTGTAAATACCCACGCCACCATCATGCGTTACCTGGAGGTTGAGGAACTGGCTCGACTTTCAACCGATGTCATTCACGGCCAGGTGCTCTCGACCCGCACTTATTGGGATGAGGGGCACGCGCGCATTTACACGGCTGTCCGCGTACAGGTTGATGAGGCGCTCAAGGGCACGACCAAACGCGGCGGGATTGTGACGATCACACAACTTGGCGGCGAGTTGGATGGGATGCGGCTTGATTATAGTGGCCGTCCAAAATTCAGCTCGGGCGAAGCCGTCGTGCTTTTCACCAAAACAGGTCGCAAGCAGGATTTCATTGTGGTCGGGATGCAACAGGGAAAGCTGCGTGTGGTGGGCGATGAAGTCGTGCGCGATTTCAGCGGGATTACTTTATTGGAAGAAACTCCCCCCAACACCTCAGGCCTTGCCGGGCGAATCATTGCACCGAGCAAACCTCAGCGCATTCAAACCAGGATGTCGTTAAGCGAATTACGTCAGCGGCTAGCGAAATTGTAGGCAAAGATTTTCTGAGGCGCGAAAAAAAATGAGAAAGTTGTATTCGTTCATGCTGATCGCGGCATTGCTCGCCATCCGTACTGGCAAAACTGAATCTTATGTGCTCAGCACTGCCGCAAACGGTGCTCCCATTCATTGGAATTTAACCAACCCGGCCTCGCCCATCGTCCACCATTGATGACGGGCTGGATATTTCAGGCGCTTTGGCCGTGACGCGGCTTTTCACCTTTGTCGGCGGCGGGCGCGATGGTGAGATTGCCGACGTGAGTCTGACGTTTAATGGCAATTCCGTTACCTGGGGAACGGACGGCAATGCCAGTCGCGTGGATATTGCGGAAGTCGCCACCCATGAAATCGGACATTCTTTTGGATTGGATCATTCGCCGGTGGGCGCTTCCACGATGTTTCCACGCACCGGCAATGGCTCACTGCGGAATCGCTCGCTCTCTCCCGATGATCAGCTTGCCGCTGCCACTTTGTATCCCAGCAGCGCGTTTGCCAGCCAAACGGGAATCTTACGTGGCAGTGTGCGCGACAGCGCGGGCGGGGCGCTGTTCGGGGCCATCGTGGCGGTGAACGATGCCAACGGCAATGTGATCGCCTCGGCGCTTTCGCAACGCGACGGAACCTATCGTATTCAAGGCTTGCCCCCTGGCGAATATAGCGCCTGCGTTCAACCCCTCAATCCACCAGGCGGTTTGTTTTTTAGCCGGGATGATCTGAACGCTTTTTACAGCCAAAGCAATACCGATTTTCTGACCTCCAATGACAGTGCGGTTTCGATTCGTGCGGGGAGTGAAACCGCACAGAATTTTTCGGTCACACGTGGCACGCCCGCAATGCAAACTTACTTGATTCACAATCCAGCGACGCACAGTTTCTCGAATATCGCCGTGGCCGTTGAACGCGGCCAAACCGTCACCATCGGAGTTGGCGGGCCTGGACTGCCTGCGAGCGGTACCCCGCTGAGTGTGAGCGGCACGGGTGTCAGTCTGTCCAATTTTCGCTTTGGGACGTTCAGCGGTGGTTCGGGGACAGCGGTGCTGGCGGATGCCGTCATTAGCTCTACGGCAGCGCCTGGTGCGCGCAATCTGATCGTTACAGCCAACGGGCAGCGCACTATTGCCCTGGGCGCATTTGAGATAACCGGGTCAGCCCAGCCGCCGCCTGCGCCCGTGAGCGTTGTTTCAGCCGCCAATTTCTCCGCTAAAGTTGCGGCGGAATCTATCGTCTCTGCGTTCGGAACCGTGCTGGCGACGAGTCGTGTGACGGCTACGTCAGCGCCCTTGCCGACCTCGCTCGGCGGCACAACGGTGCGCTTGCGGGATAACACAGGCGTGATGCGTGATGCGCCGCTCTTTTTCGTATCGCCGACGCAGCTCAACTTTCAAATGCCGCCCGGGTTGCAATACGGAAATGTGACGATCACGATTACGAACGGTTCCGGTCAAACTTCCGCTGGCAGCCTTGTCCTGGAGCGGATTGCGCCCGGCTTGTTCACGGCGAATGGCAACGGCGCTGGGCCTGGCGCGGCGGCGGTGTTGCGGGTCAAAGCGAATGGCGCACAAAGTTATGAACCCGTCGTGCGCTTTGACGCGGCTTCAAGCAAATTGGTCACCGTGCCCATTGATATGAGTAACCCAGGCGATCAGGTCTTCTTGCTGCTGTTCGGCACAGGCATCCGCTTTCGCACGGCGCTCAACGCAGTATCGGTCACGGTCGGCGGGGCACCGCAACAGGTTTCTTTTGCGGATAAACAAGGCGGCCAGGTTGGCCTTGATCAAATTAACGTGCGCCTGAGCGGACTGACACAACATGGCGAAGTGGATGTCGTCGCCATCGTTGAAGGACAAAGGTCGAATGTCGTGCGCGTCAACGTTAAGTAAGGCGCGCTGCGATAACGACTGCGAACTGGAATTGAAAAGGGCGTGAGAAATTTTCTCACGCCCTTTTGTTTACCAACTGGTCAGCCCCAGGCGTTTCAACGCATGGGCCGAAGGATACCCCGTCGCCGGCAAACCATAATCCTTTTGAAATTCCCACATCGCCAGAATCGTCGCCTCATCGTAGACGCCATTGGGTTCAGCTTTATAAAACCCGCGCTTAACCAGTTCATACTGAATTTCCAAGACGCGCTCCTGCGGAATGACCAGATCGTTGCGTTTGGCTGGCGGCGTATTCGTCTTGCTCACAAGCGCGCCAAAGGGCGTCAGCGGACGCGCCTCAGGCAAGGTTAGCAGTTTGGCGACGGAGGGTGACAACGAGCCGTATTCAACCACTTCGATTTTATCCGGTAACTGAATTTGATAGGCAGGCGTGTCGGTCGCAGTGTTGGCTTCTCTGGGACGCCGCGCCGAAGCCGTTTCACTGGGCTCGGTATTTCGACCAGCCGGGCGTTCCGGCTCAGACTCGCGCAGGTTGTTTTTCTCGGTTCGGTGGTTGGGCGTTACGGTAGCGGTGTTGGTTTCTTCAGCACGAGTTGTGCGGCGACGCGTCGCGGGCAAAGGGTCGTTGACTTGCTTGCCGAATTTACCGTGCCGCTCAGTTTCCGTCTGGAGTTTTGCCGGGGCGATTGGTGTGAATGTCGCGCGCGTCAGGCGCGAGGTCAGCGGTTGCTCTGCCAAGCGGTTTGGTTTCAGCGCAGTCGCAAGCTTGCCGCTGCTTTTATTGACGGCTTTCGCCAGTAAGGGCGTTTCTGCTTTGGCGCGCGCGCCACGGAGTTGCGGTTTGAGCTTGGCTTCTTGTTCTCGGAGCTTGCTTGTGGCGGCGTTCAGCCCAAGTTTGCCAGCTTTCTTGCTCAAGGGCGCAGGCTCTGGTTTGGCGGCCAACCCTTTTTTGGTTTTACGCTCGGCTTCGAGCCTGCCAGGGGCGGGGCGGGCAGCCAGCGTTTTAGGAAGGGTTTTGGTTTGCGGACGCGCCTTCTCAAGTTTGGCTTTGTTAGCGAATACCGGCGTCACCAACAATACTTGTGCGAGCAAAAGGCAAAACAGACCAAGCCATGATGTTAAGCCGCTTTTTTGCCCCGCAGAAAACTGTTTGAGCGTTTGCATGAAGCACCACCAATCCGGTTACACTGCGATTACTGGCTAGCCTCATTATTCATCTGAGGCCACTTGATCCTAAGGTTTTGTGAAAGAGATATAAAAGCGCGGATTCGGCTCTTCGCGATCTCGGTAAATTTGCAAGACCACCGCCTCGCCCGCGCGCAGCCGGTCGAAAATCTTTGCGTACTCGGCCTTTGATTTGATCGGTTCGCGATTGAACATTTCGATGACATCGCCACTCTTCAGCCCCGCATCGTCCGCCAAACTGCCGGGCGCGACATTGCCGACAAATACGCCTTTGACCTCGCTCGTCAGCTTGCCAATCCCCATCTGGTTGCGTAGATCGCTGACCGTGATACCCAACGATTGCGGGCGCAACAATTCAATGCGGGCCGCTTTCAGTTGGTCAACGATCGGTTCGGCATCCGGGCGGCGGCCTATGGTGATATTCAAAATTTGCTCGCGGCCGTTGCGATAGATTTTAACGGGGGCGGTGGTACCGACCGGCGTCGTGCCGATGCGGCGCATCAGGTCCTTGTCGTCGCGGATGCGTTCGCCACGGAATTCCCAGATCACGTCATTGACCAGCAACCCGGCTTTGGCGGCAGGGCTGACCACCGGTTGCCGATCTACAAAAACTGTGTCGCCGATATTGCTGACGATGGCGCCGCGTGTTGCGGGCAAGTTGAAGACCTTGGCGATCTGGGGGGTGACAGGTTCTGTATTCACGCCCAGAAACCCACGCACGACATGCCCGTTTTTGATCAATTGATGATAGATGAGCAACGCCTCGCTCATCGGCAGCGCAAAGCCGATACCGTTGTAATCGCCCGTCGTTGTGGCAATCGCGGTGTTGATGCCGATGACTTCGCCCATCAAATTGATCAATGGCCCACCCGAATTGCCCGGATTGATCGCCGCATCGGTTTGCAGAAAGTATTGAAAACCGCGTCCGGCACGTTTGTTGAGTTCGGTGGCTTCACGATCTTTGGCGCTGATGATGCCGGCAGTAACGGTCTGACTCAGATTGAAGGGCGAGCCAATAGCCATCACCCAATCACCGACACGCGCCCGCTCTGAATCGCCGGTGCGCGCCGCTTGCAATTCTTTGGCCGGCTCGACCTTGATCACTGCCAAATCTGTTTCCATATCACTGCCAATGACGCGCGCGGGCAATTCATTGCCGTCAAAAAATTTGACAATGATACGGTCGGCATCGGCGATGACGTGTTGATTGGTCAGAATGTAACCTGCGGCGTCCACGATCACACCCGAACCGTTCCCGCGCCGGGCACGTTCCCGCGCGGAAAAAGGTTCCAGGGAAGGGCGTTCTTCGATGATGATTTCGCGGCGGCTACGCAGGGCGGGTTGCGAGACGGTGCTGATGTTGACGACCGATGGTTCAACGCGCCGGGCGATCTCGACGAAGGCGGAGGACATCTCGACGCTTACTTCACCGAGGCTCGCAATAGCCGGACGCTTGGTCGCCGAGAAAATCACCCCAATGATGATGCCGAACGCCAGGGTGCAAGCCGCAATCGCCACCAGGATAGCGCGGTCACGCGCACGACGCTGTTGGGCGAGCATGCTTTCCCATTGTTTAGGCGACGTGTCTTGCATCACGACTTCAAAATCTACGGCGAGCCTTCGCTCCGCCAGCGTCAAATTGCTTCAAGTAAGAACGTCAGAAGGGGGATGGACAACGGAACGTGTCGTAAAAGGTAGGCGGAGTATAGCAAATGGCTTCCGGTGCGAACAGCCTGAAACATGCCTGACACGAGAAAGTTTTTAGCGCAGAAAATTCCGGCGAGCGCTAACAGTAAGGTTCAGATAAACCAAACGCCAACCGGTCAGAACTCTGACGGCTGGCGTTTGGTAATCACGTAAGCGAAAAAATTAAGGTTTTTTCTTTGCCGGAGCGGCTTTCTTGGCAGGCTCGGATTTCGGCGGTTGCAGGTTGTTGCCCACAACCAGGTCTTTCAATACGGTTTTGACTTCGGCGACACGTCCGTCTGTGGCTGGTGCGGTGTCCAGGAATTTCTGGAACGTATTCGCGGACTCCTGAAATTTCGCTACGCTGGCGTAGGCCAAACCGAGCTTGTACATCGCGTCAATGTTATCCGGATTGGCTTCCAGGATTTTCTGATAGGCCGCAACGGATTCTTCCGCTTTGCCGGACTCGAAGTAAACCTCTGCCGCTGCCAATTGATATTTGATCTTGTCCGCCGGAAGTTCGGAAAGATCAGCCGCCTCGGCATACGCTTTCACCGATGGATCAACCATTTCCATCACACCCAACCGCTTGGCCATCAGACCTTGCGCGTCGGCTTTGATCTTCAGCGTCGTCGCCTTGCGCTTCTTGGCGTCTACAGCTTTGGCCGGATCACCCAAATCTTTTTCAACCAGGGCTAACGCTTTGTCTGCCGCGCCTGCCGCATCCGTGAAATCCTGCTTGGCGGCATCGCGTTTGGACATGTCGCCCTTGAGGCTTTCGTTCAGGTTCGTGACGCCCCGGTTGTAAAGCGCCAGTCCAAGATTGGCCCAGATCGCATATTGCTCGGCGTCCAGCTTGGCGGCCTCGTTGAAATCGGCGATTGCGCCCGCGTAATCCTTGGCGTTGGATTTGGCGATGCCGCTCTCGAAGACTTTCTTCATCGTTTCGTGATCGGATTTGGCTTTCTCATTGGAGGCTTTGGCCTTCTCGTATTCTTCCTGCTGTTTTTTGATTTCAGCCGCACTCAGTTGTTTAGGCGCTGGCGCGCCCGGGGCTGCGGCTGCGCCGCCACCCGCGCGCTTCAAATCCTCCATTGTGATTTTGTGACCGTCGCCAGGATCGAGTTCGACCTTGAGACCTTCGCCTTGTGCCGGTTTGATGCCGCTCAAATACGACGGCGTAAAACCAGGCGCCGAAATCAAAAGCGTGTAGGTGCCGACATAGGGCACGCCCGCGTGCAGGAAGTGGCCTTTCTTATCGGCCTTAACATCGTAATTGCCTTTGATGTCGGTGCGGACGATGGCGACTTCCGCGCCGGGAATACCTTCGGTCGTACCGCGTTTGACAACGTCGCCTTCGAGGCGGCCAACCTGTGCCGTTGCGTTGATCGTAATCAGCGCCAAGGCCGCCACCGTTAACCACAGGGTCTTGAGTTTCATTTTGTTCCTCCGTGTGATGCTCAACGTACTTGCTACTCGTGCCGGCAAGGCTTGTGCGCCAGCTTGCGGCGGGCGTTCGATGCGGCGTTGAACCGCGCGTTGTCCGCGCGGTTCTAACCGCCGCAAATCACGTATTTCTACGTAAACGTTGCTTGCCAGCGACTACCTCTCTAAAAACGTTCGGGAAATGATTTGATGTATTGTGATTTCAGAACGCGCGGATTGTAGCGTAGGAGTAAGGTTGATTCAATCGGTGGGCGATAAAGAAGGAGGGAACGTTGGCGCGCAACGCTCCCCCTATGCTGAATCCAGCTTTAGAACAGTTTCTCCTGCGGCGGCTTCGCGCCTTTCAGCCGCAGGTAGATGGTTGTCTGGCCGCGATGATGCGTTTGATGTTCGAAGCATTTCTCGAATGCGATCGCGCGCGTGGTCTCGAGCGAGCCGAAGAGTTTGATCTTCTCATCGGCTTTGGACATATCCAGTTTTTGCACGGCGGTGATGACGTAGTCGTAGCTTTCCATGACGATTTTCGCCAACGCCTCTTTGCTTTGCTTGTACTCGGCCATCTTTTCCAGGTCTTTCCCCTGATATGGATTAGCGATGCCTGCCGCCGCCGAGGCAAAGCTGAAGTTGGCCGCGCTCAGATGCAACATTTGCTCAGCAAAGCTGCGAATGTCCGGCGTCGGTTTGAAGCCAAGCCCGTCAGCAGGCATGGCATCCAGATATTCTTTGGTGTAATCACGGGCGCGCGTCCAATTGGCGACCATATGCGCGGTGTGCGGATTGGCGGCTTTCATCATCGTGCCGCCTTGCGTTTGTTGGGCGAAACAGACCAAGCCGAAGGCCAGGTTGAGGGCGAATACGCCGCTCAGGTAACGCAGGGCGATCAATCGTTGCTTCATAGATTCTCCTTGTGCAGATGAGTTGGTTTGATGCAGATCACGGCTTAAAGCAGCCACACAGGCATTCGCCAAATTTTTCGTCTATCTCAACCTGAGCTAGATACCGAAATTCATCAGTGAGATTCCTGTTGCCTGCTTGAAACAGCACGGTGCGACTATGATAGACTGCCGCTTCCGTAACCTGACAGACACAGCAACGACTGGCAAGCGACTGAGCCGCGCGCCTCACCCGCACACCAGCTTCACATCCCTGAACCAACCTATGATGGAAACGATTTTCGGTCCGCGTGGCCTTATTGCAAAACATCACCCTGAATATGAATTCCGCCCCGGCCAATTGGCGATGGCCAATGCTGTGGCGGAAGCCCTGGAAAAGCGCCACCATTTACTGGTCGAAGCGGGCACCGGGACGGGGAAAACTATGGCGTATCTGGTGCCGGCGATTGGGCTGGGGCGGCGTGTGATCATTTCGACGGGCACCAAGAATCTGCAGGAACAGCTTTTTTTCAAGGACATCCCCTTTCTACAAAAGGTGCTGCCTCGTAAGTTCAAAGCGACCTATCTGAAAGGCCGTAACAATTACGTTTGCCTGCAACGCTTGAAACGCGCCGAAACTGCACCGGTGTTGCAGGGCATGGAAGAGGTGGATCACTTCGATCTGGTACGACGCTGGGCTTTTGAAACGAAGACCGGTGATCGCGCGGAATTAACCGAGTTGCCGGAGCAGGTTCCTTTCTGGCGTCACGTAGATGCGCGGTCGGATATTTGTATCGGTCAGAAATGCCCCAGCTTCGACGAATGTTTCATCACGCGCGCCCGGCAAAGCGCGCTTGAGGCCGACATCGTCATCGTCAACCACCATCTTTTCTTTGCCGACTTGGCGTTGCGCGACAAGGAATGGGGCCAGGTCTTGCCGGACTACAGCGCGGTGATTTTTGACGAAGCACATCAGATTGAAGACGTCGCCGCGCAGTATTTCGGGGCGGCGGTTTCCAGCTACCAGATCGAAGATTTGATCGGCGACATTACCCGGCTACAGATTACGGATGTCGAGGCGGCGCGCGAATTGACCAAGGTTTGCGCGCGCGTCAGCAAGTTTGCCGATCACTGGTGGATGACGTTCACCGGCGCTTCATCGCTGGTCATGGTGAATGATGAAGGGCGCTTTGTGCTCAAACAGAGCATGTTCGTGCGCAAACGGCGCGACGGCGAATACGAAGCGACAGCGGCGGGCGAGCGTTATATGGCGCTGAAAGCAGCCATTGATCGGCTGGTCGCCAGTTTGAACGGCGTCAAGAATCCGCCGCCGGAGATGGAAGCCATTCAACGGCGCGCCGAGCAATTGCGCTTTGATCTGGAATTCATCGTGCTGGGTGACGATGCAGGTTTTGTTTATTGGTGCGAACGGCGCGGGCGCGGCTTTTTTATGCAAGCCACACCCATTGATTCATCCGGGATTTTGAATGAGCGGCTTTTCAGTTCGATTGAATCGGTGGTGATGACTTCGGCCACCCTGACCAGCGCGGGGAATTTCAATTTTATCCGCGAGCGTTTGGGCGTCGGTGAAGTGTCGGAGTTAATCGCTGACTCAAATTTCGATTACGGAAGTCAGGCGCTCCTTTACTTGCCGCCCCGCATGCCTGACCCGCGCAGTTCCGGGTTTGCCGAAGCCGCTGCGGATGAGATCGTTCGTCTGCTCAAAGCCAGCGCGGGACGTGCCTTCGTGCTCTCGACCAGCTACACCCAAATGCAATTGTTAAGGGAATTGGTCGAGCCGGAAATAGATTTCCCAATTCTGATGCAAGGTGAAAGCTCGCGTTCGGGCCTGCTGGAAAAGTTTCGCGCTACGCCAAACTCGGTGCTCTTCGCCACTTCCAGTTTTTGGCAGGGCGTGGACGTGCGCGGCGAAGCGTTGTCGTGCGTGATTATTGATAAGCTACCCTTCGCAGTGCCCTCCGATCCGGTCGTGGCAGCCCGGCAGCGCTTCATTGATAACAATGGCGGCAGCAGTTTTAACGAGTATTCCGTGCCTTCCGCGATTATCGCGTTGAAACAGGGCGTGGGACGCCTGATCCGCAGCGCCTCTGATCGTGGCGTGATTGCCATTCTTGACCCGCGCTTGCTGACCAAAAATTATGGACGCCAATTTCTGGATAGCTTGCCGCAATGTCCGACGACACAGGAAATCGAAGAGGTCGAAGCGTTTTTTGCCCGCCGCTGAAAACTCGAAGAGCGCGAAACTGGCAGGTTCCGCGCTCTCGGTTCTGGTATTCCAGGTTTTCGAATGACGCTTAATTATCACGAGTGACGTTGGGGGTAGCACCTCAAACAACCGTGGAATCATCCCCATTGTTTGATTAACTCCTTGGTCGCTGCCGAAAGGCGTCCGCGCCGTGAGGGCGGACGCCAGCGCGGGGGCGGTACGCGGTAGCGCAAGAGTTCTTTGACACTCCAAC
>JACPYM010000120.1 GCA_016196035.1 Acidobacteriota bacterium
AACGGCTTCCTCCAGCCGCTTGCCAGCGGCCTCGACCGTTCCCTGGGCTTCTTTCACATACAGCATATTCATTTGTTTCCTTTCTCTGCCGCGCGTTCGCGACGAGTCTATTTGCGCATCAAATGACCTGTTGATGTTCGTGTTTCTTGAACAGATTCATGCCGCAGTTTGGGCACGCGTCTGATTTGTGCGTCGCTCTCTCACGCAAGTCCGTTGGACAATTTATCGCGGCAGCAACTCCATCATTTCGATATTCGGCGACGACACGGCCGTGACGCAGCAGAATTTTTCGTTGGGCCAGGTTGCCGAGACCCGGGTCGTGCGTGGCGACGACGATGGTTTTACCCCGCTGGTGAAGGGCGTGGAAGATCTCAATCACCTTTTCCTCATTCGCCTCATCGAGATTGGCTGTAGGTTCGTCGGCAAGGATGATTTTCGGGTCGTTGATCAGCGCGCGGGCGATGCATACGCGCTGCTGTTCGCCGCCCGAAAGTTGCGACGGCAGGTGGCTGGTGCGATGCGTCATTTGCACCGCTTCCAGCGCGCGCGCGGCTTGCTCCTTGTCGGCGAGTGAATGGTAATACTGCGCCAACATCACGTTTTCGAGCGCGGTCAGATAGGGGATGAGGTGAAACTGCTGGAAGATGAGGCCGATGTTTTCACGTCGAAAGGTCGTCATCTCGTCGGAAGCAAATTGAGTTGTTTCGCGTTCCAACACTACGACACGACCGCTGGTCGGGCGATCCAAGCCATCCAGCAAGTTGAGAAAGGTCGTTTTGCCTGAGCCGGACGGACCGATTAACGACACCCACTCGCCCAATGCGATTTGAACGGACACGCCGTCGAGCGCGCACACGCCGCCCGGATAGGCGCGGGTTGCGTTTTCCAGAGTAATCGCGACAGTGTTCATGTTCATTCTCCTCTCAAAGCGGTTGCGGGTTGAAAGCGCAGGGCGCGCACGCAAGCGATGCCTCCCGCCAGCAAAGCGACAAGCGTGGTTGTTCCGAGCGCGGCTAGTCCTGCCGTGCCGTGCGGCGTGATGACGGCGTGAAAAATCTGTCGCGACACGAGCGCGGCCAAAGCTGTGCCGATGCCGAAACCAATGACGGCTGCTGCTAATCCCAGCGCGGCGCTTTCAGCCAACAGAAAGCCAATTACCGAGCGCCTCTTTGCACCCAATGCTTGCAAGAGAGCAAACTCCTTCCGCCGTTCGATCACGCGCGCCAGCATCGAAGCGGAAACCCCCAGCGCGGTGAGCACCAGCACGGTCCAAAGACTCACGACGCACAGCAGGTTTACTTTTTCCAGCACATGCTCCTCGCCGCGCAGAATCTGCCGCAATGGCTTGATCTCGACGTTGGCGCTGGACGCAGTCAACGCTTGCGCCATCCGGTCAATCTGATTTTCGCCGCCGGCCACGGACAACAGCGCGTAACGAAATTCGGTTTGCTCCAACGGCCCGGTCACAAACACGCGGTCATCGTCTTCATCTCCGGTTTCCATAATGCCCGCGACGGTAAACTGCGACGACTTTGATTCTCCCGGCCATTCAATTGACACTGGCTGCCCGGTCTTCAATTCCAGCGTGGTTGCGGCGCGGCGTCCGACCACACATTCTTTTGCGCCCGCTGCCCGCTGGCCGGTCACCGCCCAATAAGGCGTAAGCTGGCGCAATGCTTCCGGGTCGGCTGCGACGACAGCCACAGGATTGCCTTTGATCATCCCGACGCGCACCGCCAACTGCGCCACGCTCGCCCCGTGAGCGTGCGCGACGTTCGTAAACGCACTCCAGTCGGTTTGTGCTGCGTTGGCGGGATAGGCCACGGCGTTTGCGCCGACCTGGCGTAACGCGGCGCTCATTTTTCGGCCCACTTCAAACGCGGCGGTGGTGAACAACGTGACCAGCGCAGCGCACATGGCCAGTGTAATGAGTGTCCAGGCGGAAATGCGCGCGTTGTTCAGCAGCGAACGCACTACCATTGTCGCCAGCATCCCGCGCCGGTTAGTTGCCATGAAGCACCTCCGCTGTGTTTTGATTCAAAGTGTGCGCAACGGGCAGCGCACTCCCTGCCAGAGCCGTGATCAAGCCGAGCATTGGAGAGAGCAGCCACAACGCCGCGTGGGTCTCCGTCTGGCTGCCAAATACAGCATGGACCAACCACGCGCCGAGCCACGAACCGGTCGCGGCTGCGACCGTGCCGCCCGCCAGTCCCAGCAAGCTCGCTTCGGTCAGAAACAGCCGTAAAATGTTTTCCCCGTGCGCGCCGATGGCCCGCATCAGCGCCACTTCGGTGCGGCGTTCCAGGACCGCTGAAGTCAACACGCCCATCGTGCTCAACGTGCAAGCCATCAGTGCCAGCAATCCCAACAGCAACACCAGCCCCTGAATCCGCGTCAGGACGACACCTTGCGATTCGGAGACGCGGCGCACCACTCGCGCGGCTGAACCGGGCACGGCCTTCTGGATGTCCGCTGCGATCGAGCCGGGATACGGCGTGCAAAACCACCGCTCGTATTCCGCCGACGTGAGCGCCTTCGGGTCGAGCCGGTATTTCTCGGCCAGCTTGTTTTCGGGCGTGGTCAATGCGCTGATTTCCGCTTCGGAAATTTTGCCTTCGAGTCCGGCAATGCGCTGCACCGTCGGCAGCGCGGCGATGACGGCGGTGTCTTCTGAATCGCCCGTGGAGACAACACCGACGATTCGCAATGTTGCATCGCCAACTCGGATGGTTTGCCCGGTGGCCAGATGGAGTTCGCGGGCGAGGTCAGCGCCGAGCAAGCATTCATCCGCGCTGGATGGCCATACGCCGGTGAGTTGCCACGCGAGCGGGCGGTTTTCCAGCCTTACACCGAGCAGCGGACGCTCACGATCATGCACGTTTGCCTTTGCCCACAGGCGCGGAGACACGCCGAGGATGTTGTTAGCCCAAAAGAGCGATTTCAGCGCGACGAGTTGCGTTTCCTGCAAGAAAGCCGGTTGGACCGCTGCCGCCAGTTCGTGACCGCCAACGCGCACAGGAATGGCGGCGCTGGCGGGTTCAAGCTTGATGTTCGCGCCGAAGGAGCGCAACTCGCGATTCATCTTGTCGCCGACATCAAGACTCAACGCGAGCAGTGCGACGACGAGCGTCACGCCAATCCACACTGCCACTGCGGCGAGCAGCTTGCGCGAGCCGCGCCGCATCAGCGATTCCATGAGCATCCGGTAAAACATCAGCGGTGGGACTCCTTGTTTTTCTCGCGGAACAAATCCCGGCATTTTGCCCGGCAAAAATAGTAAGTCTTGCCGTTGACCGTCTCGAACGCGGCGGCTTCGTTCATGTTCACCATCATTCCACAGATTGGATCAATGGCCGTAAGGCCGGTCTGCTCCATTGCCGGAAAGCGGTGCGCCTCCTTCTCCAGCGTGGTCACGCGCACGTTGATCGCAGTCGCTGACAACTCACCCTCCAATGGAACAGGGTTGCATCCGCCAGCCTGACCAACCGTGAGGGGATTGATCTCTGCAACGCAGTTCAGGCAAATGAGATTCGGGCCTTCTTGCAAGTAGCCGAACGCGCCACAGATTTCGCACGCGTCGAGAGCGGTGTGGATTTTGCCATCGGCGGTTTTCAGTGCCAGAAATCGCACGGTCCGATTGCCGCTCGCGAAGCCGTAGCGATGCAGCTTGCCGTCTTCGAGCGCGGACAGTTCAACGGTCACGAAACCATTCTCGGCGTGGATTGGTTCTGGCGGAGGCAGTTTTTTCGGCATCGCTTCGCGCGCGTAAACCACCGTGACCGATGCGAGCACGATGAGCGCGCTCAAGATCGCGCCGTAGCCGTAGAACCGCTCGCGGGCCGCCCGCGCCAAGGCCAGCCGCCGTTCGGCTTCTGCCAATCCTTCCGTCACCAGCGCAGGTTTCTTTAACCCGGAGATCCAAACCCACAGCGGGATCGCTACGATGGCGAGGATGAAGAGTGAGTTGTGGCGAACAATTGGGCCGACGAGTGCCATGCTTCGCTGCGTGGCGGGAAGAACACCCGCTTCGGAGAACTCGTGATAGCCGTTGATAACAAGTTGTGCGACGAAAATGGCCAGCACCCATTCGGTCACGGTGAAGAACCGCCGCAGATTCACGTGCAAGCTGCCGCGCACGAACATCACTCCGAAGACGACTGCGCCCACGAGGCCCAGCAACGTGCCGATGAAGCTGAACATCGCCTCGGTCGTGAGATTGACCGCGCTGAGAAGCAATACCGTCTCCGCACCTTCGCGGAACACCATCAGGAAGGCAAACGCACCCAAGCCCCACATCTCTTGAATGCTGCGTTCCGGTGAGGCCTGAGCGGCCTGCCGCACGCGCTGCTCGACTTGCGACTTGAATTTGCGGGCATTGCGATGCACCCACCACATCATCGTCCCGACGAACGCTGCCGAAACCCAATAGAGCACACCCTCGTAAGCTTCTCCATTGATCGGTAACAGCCGCAGAGCCACGGCTGCGGCAATGCTGGCGACAACGGCCAGACCGAGCCCCAAGAACACGGGCCGCTCCAAGTGCCGCCGACCCGACTGACGAAGCACGACAAGGAGAATGTCGATGACGAGCGCCGCCTCGACGCCCTCGCGCAACATGATGACAAAGGATTCAAACATGGCCGTATCTCCCGAAATTAAGATTTGCTTTCACCGTGTGAGTATAAAGTGATGACAGCCAGCCCACTGTCGGCAGGTTGCCATTCTTTAGCGGTGGATTGCGCGTCTCTCATTGCCCTTCTTCGAGGGAAGCTCCCGTGCGAACATCCATCGTCTGCTCAATGGGAGTGACAACGATGCACCCGTCGTCAACAAGGCCTGTGTGCGCGGCCTTCTGGACGGCTCGGACGACCGTCTCTGCCAGATTATCCGGTAAAATGATTTCCAGCCTGGTTTTGGCGATCTGGTCGAATGCGCCGTGGCCCTCGGAAAGACTGTGCGCTTGGGAAATTGTCACCGCAGGCAAGCCTTTGATTTCACGCAAAGCATCAAGGACGGTCTCAAGCATGATCGGTTTGATGATGGCTTTGACTTCTTTCATAACTTTGTAATGGGCTGCTTAAACGGACTGTAACGGATCAGGCGAAAGGAACGTTTCGCGGCGTGTGAACACACCGCGACCGATGACCGTCTCGTGAGAGACGGGTTACGAAATGAGAGAAGGAGCGCGCGGCGGCAGAGCCGTGCGGAAGGCGAAGTGAAAAGTTGAGGCGAGTTCGGGCGGAGCAGTGCTCCATTCCGTCTGGCAGCCCGACTTCAGAGCAAGCAATTGCTCATCAAGAATGGTTTGGCAGAAACTTGGGACAACGACCGTCGCAAATTCAGGCGCGACAACCTTGGTTTCCGATTGCTCGTAACCGCCGGAGGAAACCCAATCACAAATTCGGCAATCCTCGTCGCTGCCGGCATAGAATGCGGTCTGGAAGCTTGCGTTGCCGCACCCGGCCGGGTTTTGAGCCAGCCGACTATTCGTCAACTGGCAATGCACCACGCAGGGAAACCAAGTTCCCATCAGGAGCAGGACCAGAATTGACTTCAGCAAGTCCACGTTGCACATGATACTGATTCTCAACAGTGGTTCAACCTCTTTATTCCCTGTTGCGGTTTGTAGTGGTGGCATCGGGAGTGGCGACCTCGTTGGTTTGCATTTCCTTCCGATGCTGATGTTGCAAATGTTGTTGATGGCGCTGTCGCGCTCGTGCTCTTAGCCAGAAGTAGTCCGCGACGACAAGCGAAATCGAAACCAGAGCGACACCGATTAACATCAGCCGACTTTTGCGCTTCTCTTTGCGAAGCTGCTCCGCCTGCTTCGCAGCACTTTGGGCGTGCTTGGCGGCGGTTTGTGGTGACTTCCATCGGCTCACTGGTTCTCATCAAGGTTGGTGTTGGTTGATCCAGACTGTTTTCGTGACGAACGGCTTTCCGAAAAACGGCGAGCGGTAGTAAACCGTCGCGCGTGTGCCGTTCTTAAGTTCGGTAGCAGGCACACACTTCCAGTCGCGCAGGAATTGTGTGTGCGAATTCCAAATCAACTCGCACGGGCCGCGGCCTTGTGGGTAATCAAGCGATACTGTGCGCTTGTCGTAGTTGAGGGTTTGGATAACGGCGAGTGCTTCGCGGGCACGCGGCGGACGCGCTTCCGCATTGGGCGTTGTCAGGAGCGTGGCCGTCAACAGCAAGGCGGCGAGAGCATTCGTGGTTTTGGACCGCGTGGCCATCTTCATATTTCAGAGTTCCTGTGTTGACGGCGGCTCAGGCAGATGAATGGTCGTGTCCTTTGTCTTCTCACGCTCGAAGACTTTGTAGAGCGTCGGCAGCATGAATAACGTCAGGAGCGTTGAACTGATAAGTCCGCCGATGACGACGGCGGCGAGCGGCTTTTGAATTTCGCTCCCCGGCCCGGTGGCGAAGAGCATCGGGACAAGGCCAAGTGCGGCGACGCTGGCGGTGATGAGCACCGGTCGCAGCCGGAGAATCGCCCCTTTCACAACAGCCAACTCGACGTTCATTCCTTCGCGGCGCAGTTCGTTGAAGTAACTGACCATTACGATGCCGTTGAGCACGGCCACGCCAAAGAGCGCGATAAAGCCGACGCTGGCGCTCACGCTCAAATTGAAATGGCCGATGACGAGCGCGAGAATGCCGCCAATCAGCGCAAACGGAATGTTCATGATGATGAGTAACGCTTGTTTCACCGAGTTGAACGAACTGAACAGGAGCAAAAAGATCGAAGCAATGGTGATGGGCACGACGATTGAAAACCGTTTCATCGCCCGTTGCTGGTTTTCAAACTGCCCGCCCCACACGACCAGATAGCCCGGTGGAAATTTCACCGCCGCGTCAATCTTCTCTTTGGCCTCCTGCACAAAGCCGCCCAGGTCGCGGTCGGTGACATTGCACTGAATCACGATTCGGCGTTGCGCCATTTCGCGGCTGATCTGGGCCGGACCTTCGGTGACTTGAACCTTGGCGAGCTGACCAAGAGGGATTAGAGCACCATTCGGAGTGGCAACGAGAATGTTGCGAATCGGCTCGACATCGTTGCGGGCGTATTCAGGAAAGCGCACCGCAAGGCCAAACACTTTTTGCCCTTCATAAACCTTGCTGGCTTCTTTGCCGCCGATGGCCGTCTCGACGACTTGTTGCACGTCAGCCACGTTGATGCCGTAGCGGGCGATTTTGTCGCGGTCTATTTCGATTTCGAGATAGGCGAGGCCGCTGACTTTTTCGACGTTGATGTCCGCCGCGCCGCGCACTTTTCGCAGCACGCGCTCGATCGCTTCGGCCTTATCTTTCAAGACCGCGAGGTCGTCGCCAAAGATTTTGATGCCAATGGCGGATTTGACACCGCTCACCAGTTCGTCCACGCGCAGTGCGATGAGCTGGGAAAAGCTCGATGCGACTCCGGGAAGTTCTGCCAACGCCTCGCGCATTTTTTCCACGAGTTCTTCTTTCGATTTGGTGGTCGTCCATTCTTCGCGCGGCTTGAGGGTGACAATCACGTCGCTGATTTCGACGCCCATCGGGTCGGACGCGATGTCCGCCCGGCCCGTTTTGGAAACCACGTCTATGACTTCCGGAAAGTTTTTCAGGATTCTTTCCGCCTTCTGCTGCAACTCCAACGATTGCGGCAGTGAAATGCTGGGGATGCGGAACGTCTGCACCGCAATCGAGCCTTCGTCGAGCGCGGGCAAAAACTCCGTGCCGATGCGGGGCACGAGCGCGAACGCGCCGGCCAGCGTCAATAGTGCCGGAAGAACTACGACCCACGGACGGCGCACGCACGGTTTGAGCATCACGAGGTAGATGTGCTTCAACCAGCGGATGTGAAACGGGTCGTGTTCATGCGGCACTTGTTTCAAAAAGTAAGTGCAGAGCATCGGCACGAGCGTCAGCGAGAGAATCAGCGAGCCGAGCAAGCCAAACGAGATGGTGAACGCAAGCGGACTGAACATCTTACCCTCGAACCCTTGCAGCGTGAACAGCGGCAGGAACACCACGATGATGATGAAGATGCCGAAGACAATCGGACGGCCCACTTCTTTGGCGGCGTAAAGCACGATCTCCGTTTTGCTGGCGTGGGCATGTTTCTCCGCCTCATCTGCTTTCTCGGTCAGATGGCGATGGATGTTTTCCACCATCACGACCGCGCCGTCCACCATCATGCCGATGCCAATGGCCAGACCGCCGAGCGACATGAGATTTGCGCTCAAGCCAAACCATTTCATCATGATGAAGGCGAACAAAGCGGCCAGCGGCAAAACCAGCGTGACAATGATGGCGCTGCGAATATCCGCCAGCAACACGATGAGAATGATGAAGACGAAAATCGCGCCTTCTTGCAGCGCTTTGGTAACCGTGTGAATGGCTTTCTTCACAAGGTCGGTGCGGTCATAGAACGGAACGATTTCAACGCCCTTGGGCAACGCCTTTTGAATCGAGGGTAGTTTTTCCTTCACCGCGTTGACCACGTCGCGGCCGCTTGCGCCTTTGAGCATGAGGACAATTCCCGCGACGGCTTCGCCTTCGCCGTTGGCTGTGACTGCACCCTGCCGTAGTTCCGCGCCGATTTGCACGTCCGCCACGTCGCGAACGTATATCGGGACATGCTCATGCGTGGCGACAATTATATTCTCGATGTCTTTGACGCCTTTCACCAAACCCAAACCGCGCACGATGTATTGTTCGGATTTGTGCTCAATGAAATTGCCGCTGGCGTTGGCGTTGTTTTTCTCCAGCGCCTCGAAGACTTCTTGCAGTCTGATGCCGTAGGAGGTTAGCCGGTCAGGTTTCACGATCACCTGATATTGCTTCACCAAACCGCCGAAGGAATTCACGTCCGTGACGCCCGGCACAGTGCGAAGTATCGGGCGCACGATGTAGTCCTCAATTGTGCGCAGTTCGGTCGCGTCGTATTTCTTGTCCTTGCTGACGAGCGTGTATTGGAAAATCTCGCCCAAGCCGGTCGTGATCGGTCCAAGATTGGCTTCGACGCCTGCGGGCAGTTTGTCGCGCGCACCTTGCAACCGCTCAAAGACAAGCTGCCGTGCAAAATAATCATTCACGCCGTCCTCGAAAACGACCGTGATGGCGCTCAAGCCGATTTTGGAAACGGAGCGCACTTCGGTCAGTCGCGGCAATCCGGCAAGCTCGATTTCAATTGGCCGGGTGACCAGCAGTTCCATCTGCGGGGGCGACATCGCGCCAGCCGTGGCGAGCACTTGCACCTGCACGTTTGTCACGTCAGGAAAGGCATCAATCGGGATTTGTTTGACGGCGAGCACGCCGAACCCGGCGAGGATCAACGTGCCAAGAACGACGAGCAGCCGTTGACGAACGGAGAAATTGAGAATGGGGTTAATCATGGTTATTCCTCTCCCAATTCGCCTTTGAGCATTTCCGATTTCAAAATGAAGCTGCCCTCGGTCACGACTTTCTCGCCCGCTTTCAAGCCTTCCAAAACCTGCACGCGGCCTTGCTGTTCCTCGCCGAGTTTCACGACACGCTTTTCAAACTTATTTCCGTCGAGCGCGACGAAGACGATTTGATACTCCCCGTCCGTTTGCAACGCGCTGTCAGGAATGAGCAATACATTTTCGAGAATCGTGGTGGTGATCTCCACGTCGGCGAACATCCCCGGCTTCAGGCGTCCATCCGCATTATCTACGGCAATGCGGACTTCCAGCGTGCGCGACGCGGCTTCTACCTGGTTGCCGACAAGAACAACTTTGCCGCCGAACTTCTCCTGCGGATAAGGCAGGACGGCGAATGCCGATTCCTGTCCAACTTTGACGGCGGCGATGTCGCGCTCCTTGATTTCTGCAATCACCCAAAGCTGGGTCGGGTCGCTTATTGTGTAAATCTCTCTGCTCTTATCCCCCAACTCGCCGGTCGTGGCTTTGCGCTCGATGATGACGCCATCTATTGGCGCTTTGAGTTCGAGCAACTTGCCAAGTAACTCCGGCGACTCGACCAGCGCCAGCACGTCGCCCGCCTTCACTCGGTCATTCAAATCGAAGTTGAGTTTTACCATGCGGCCTTCGAGCGTGGGCGTAACTTTGGCCGTTTTGTTTAGGTTGGCACTGACGCGGCCCGCCGCCTTGAGCGTCATGCCGAGATTGCCCAACGTGGCCGGTTCGACGTTCAAAGTCATGTGTTCCAAGTTCCCCTTGGTCAACGTGACAATGTTTTGCTCGTGTGCGGCCTCGGGTTTGGCTTCAACGGCTTCTTCTTTCTTGCCGCAACCCACGAGGGCAACGGCGAACATGGGGACAAGGAGCAGATGTTTCATGGGAGAATTCATTTGGTTTCAATTTGCGGTTGGGAAAGTTGGTCAAGGGAAACGCCGATGCCGGATTCAAGTTCCGCTTGCGCTTCAAAAAGTTTTTGCAGTGTCTCGAAGTAGTCGGCCTGCGTGTTGAAATAGGTGCGCTGCGATTCGAGATAGAGCAACAAGGGTGTGCGGCCTTCCGAGTAGCTTTGAGCGGCGGCATCCAGCGAGGTTCTGAGTTTGTCGCGCAATGCGGGCGTGTAAAAAGCGAGTGACTCCTTCGCCGCGGTGAGATTCTGCGAAGCGGTCGTCACGGCGCGCAGGATTTCGCGCCGCAACTTTTCCAACTCGGCCAGCGCCTTTTCCTGCTCGGCGGTTGCCGTGGCGATTGCGCCCTTTTTCTTGTCCCACAACGGCAGCGGCAAACTCAAGCCGAAGCCAACAATTTGTTCGTCGCGGGTGTATTCGACGCTCGGTCCAACTTTGAAATCAGGGAGTCGCGATTTGCGGATGGATTGCAGACTCAACCCGGTGCGTTCCGCTTCGGCTTCCTGAACTTTGACGCCCGGATTCCGCGCCAACGCCTGCTCTAGCAGCGTGGATTGGTTGGGTAACGCGACGCTCTCACCGAGTGCGCCTGTGATCGTCATCGGCTCGGTCGGCTTCCGACCCATCAGGGCGTTCAACGCCACGCGCGCGGCGTCGTGCTGCGCCTGCGCCTCGCGCAATGATTTTTGCGCGGTCACAACTTCGACCTCCGCCTTGGTCGCCTCGAACTCCGGCGCGAAGCCGCCCTCAACTTTTTTCTTCGCGGCGTCCACGAACGATCTGGCGAGTGCCAGCCGTTGTTCACGCAAGCCCACGACTTCGCGCGTCGCGAGCACGGTGAAGTAGGCGCGTCGCACCTGAATGGCGAGTTGCGAGCGGAATCCCGCGAGCGCAAGCTGGCGCACGGCAACATTCTTTTCCGCCACGGCGCGGCGCAACGCGCGTTTGCCCGGCCACTCGAAGGTTTGTTCCAGTCCGAAATCGCCGTGAAATTCCGTCGTGGACGGATCGCGCACGCTCTTAAAACCCGGCGCGACGGACACTTCGGGATTCTGCCATGTCTTCGCCGTGGTCACTTCACCTCGCGCCGATGCAATGTCCGCCGATAGCACTCGGATGTCGGGATTGCTGTCGAGCGCATAGCGAATCGCGGCGTCCAGTGTCAGCACATTCGTGCCGGGGACGGCGTTCGTTTCCTGGCCTTTCGCTGAAAACACAATTGTGCTTCCAAGCGCCACCGCCAAGAGGAGTGGCAAACTGCAAAAATTCCATTGCTTCATAATCAATCAAACGGACAAACCGAAATGGGAAAACAAAACTCCACGGCGTGAAATCACACCGCGACTAGAGGGAAGTCCCGGACGGGACTAATTACGAAGCAATGGAAGGAGCACGGACAGGAAGTGCCGTGCGGGAAGTGAACTGCCAGGTCTTGAGCAACTGCGGAGGCGCAGCCGTGAGGATTCCCAAGCTGACTTCATCGGGCAAAGAGTTCGCCGGGGTCAACAGCGGCGCGAAAGTCATCGGCAGCAAGTCCGGCGACGGAAGCGTCAGGCGAAGTTGCCCGGTCTTGTATTGAGCCTTTTCAGCCGCACAGCAACCGCAGTCGCCGCAATCCGTGCTTGTGCCGCGCGCAGATTGCGCGTCGGGCGGACAACGAAGGAATTCGAGGCCGGGAACGGTTTCTAGCTGGCAATGTGCGGACACTGGCAGCCAGAGGAACGCTGCCAGCGCAAATAAAATGTTTCTGCAATACCGCACGCCACTTATAGATGCCTGAAAAGCAAAATATGTTCAATTAAACATTTTTACCCTTCATCTTGACCAGCTTCATGCCGCACTTGGGGCAGTTGTCCATTTTGCATTGTGGCCTTCGGTTAGCGGCACTCAACAAGTGCAGTAGCCGCCTCGACTTGTTTCGGCGGACATTTCACCGACCCATAAGAGCAAAAGACGCAGCAGTCGCCCGGTTTGGGCCGCAGCAGCGTGTGGCAATTCGTGCATTCGTAGATGAACTGGCACGAGTCGGTCGGCATCGTTTCCTCTTTGCGGACGCCGCACTGTGGACAGGTCAGCACGGATTGCAGCCCCGGCTTCACGGCAGGGGGCGTGCAACACGGTGCGGACGGTTTTGCTCTCCGACTACGACTCCGCATCCACCAGTAGGACGCCGCAATCATCACGGTTGTCAGTCCGGCGACCAAAGGTTTCGCCCACGGCAGGAAGGAAGCTCCGAACAAACTCAAATACACGCCCAGCATCGGCGAACCGCAGCAGCCAATCAGGAAGCATCCTGCAAACGCGAGGAATCCCGTCAGAGTGACGCCGCCCACAGCGAGATTTCGCGCGACACACATCCGCTGTTCTTGATAGCGCCGCAGTGCTACTGCTGCGAAAGCCAGCGACAGGGCGTAAGAATAGCCAAGCCAGTAACTTTGTGCTTCCAAATAGCGACTCAACCAAGACGAGCTTTCTCCCGCGACGACTGTTTGCCAGCGGGCTTGCGCCGGGTCGTTTTCTGGAAACATGCCCAGCCACGCGAAGTGGATCAGGCCCGCTGTCACGAACACCAGCGTTGGCAGTATCAGACGACGAGGCTTCATCCTTCATCACTTTCCTTTTGCCGACAATTCAAACTTCTCCAAAGTCTTGGCGACAAATACAAGTTTGCCTTTCTCTTTCTGAACTTCCCCATTTGCACGAAAGGCTTGACCGACAGTGGGCATCGCCCCGGTCCAACGAACCGGCAAAGTCAGTTCGGCGCATTTTTCCAAGCCGCACGTTTGAAACTCGCGCACGTCAATCAGACCGAGGGTCTGATTGGTTGCGGAGACGGAACTCACGACGCCTTCCACCTGAACGCGCCCGCGGTAGCGATCCACGTTCCTCATGAAGTTTTCGACACCGAGCACCGTATTCGTTTTTGATGATTCTACTGTGGATGGCGGTGGTTTTGCGGGCGGCGCGGAGTTGGTTTGAATCTGCGAAACAACGATTGTCGCAGCGATGATTGTCAGGCCAGCAATGATGAGAGTCTTTTTCATAGTTTGTTTTCAGCCGCAGCCACAAGCTGACGGCTTGGTTGAATGTTCATCCACAGCTTGCAATTCCGGCGCGGCATCCTGCACAAATGACCCGCCGTTCAACAACGATTGCTCTGCGCGTGCCAGTTCTTTGCCGAGATACGCCGCGTGATCGAGGCGGGAAATTAAATTCTTTTCGATTGCAGGAATGTAAAGTTCGGCGGGCGCGTGTCCCTCAATGACAATATCCAGCACGCCATCGTTGCGATAATGTTCCAGCATCAGCAACCGGCGTCCGCAGTCGGGAAAAATCACAAAGTATCCGGCCGGGTCGGAAATCATGCGCTGCGGAATGTAACCCGCGATGGTGGCGACCGACCGTGCTCCGGCAAACGGTTCGGCAGGGCCGGGATTCCGCGATGCACAATTTTTCGTTGCGTCGAGAATTTGCGGCACGCCGGTTTCGCCAATCAAATCAACTATCCCAACCGTGCGCCGAAAATGTTCAACCGCCTCGCGGCTCACGTTGCGAAGAATTGGCCGCTTGCCTGGTGCGCCGATGATTCGCATTCGCTCATCCACGCCCGAACGAGACAACGCAATCAAGGACTGCCCAGGCAAGTGACCAATCGCTTGCCGTGAATCCGCTCCGCACAACACGATGAATCGAATGTTGGAATTTGCCAGCGTGTTTTGCATCAGCCGTTCAATGCCGAGGTTTTCCGTCTGCATTGTTCCGACAATTGCAATCTCCGCTCCGGCAGCCGGAACAACTGTCTTGGTCAAGGATTCATCCGTGAGTGTGCAAACTGCGACGGGAGCGTGATAGCGGAGAACATTGTATGAGCCGGGCAACGGCGGCCAGCCTTCGCGAGCTTCCGCCGCTTCGCTCGGACAGGCATCGCCCTCGACACCGAGCGCATTGATGGCAAGCGCAGGCCAACACACTTCACAACCAAGACAGTCATATTTCACGTCACTCAAACGCGAACGAGCGAGTTCAACAATTGAAGCGAGTTGTTCGGGTCGCGCAGAATTCGGATAAGCCTCCTCAATGGCTCGAAGCGAACTGTGCAGACAACCGCAATGCCAGCATTTCTTCGCCGCTGTCGCGTCCTTCAATTGCTTCACCGCCTCATTCACATTCGGCGTGTCGGCTTGATGGAGGGCAGTGCTCATTTTATACGCAACTTGGAATCCTCGGCCAGACACCAACCTCGGTCGAGCAACGTGGCAATGCACGGGTCGTCCAGCCGATAAAACACAGAATTGCCGTCGCGTCGCGATGAAACGATGCCGCGCGCCGCGAGAAGTTGAAGCTGGTTGGAAACCGCTTGCACCTTCATTCCGACCGCGTCCGCGAGTGCCGTCGGGGAAAATTCGCCGTTGCGCTCCAATGCGTGAAGCAGTCGCAGCCGCGTTTCACTGGCGAGGACGCCGAACACCTCGGCCAGCCTTGCCGCAGCTTTGACATTCATTAACGGCCTGTCGCCAAGCGAAGGTTTCACCGGACAAGCTTTCCGGCCTGGAGAAGTTGATTTGCTCGCACTCATTACACGAATCAGTGTAATCGTGTATTCAGCACGGGCAAGTCCTAATTTATGATTCGTGCTCGATTGCCGTCATGGCTTCTTGACCAACTTCATGCCGCATTGCGGGCACTGGTTCAGTTTTGTCTGCCCCGTATTCTGCGCCATCGGACAATTTGCGGAGTGGCCCAAAATAACTTCGGTTTCATCCTGACAAGGCGGCGCAGTCTTGCCGCGCGCAAGGTAGTAAGAACCAACGACGACAATCGCGGCGAGTGCCTGGGCAATCAGTGTTTCGCGCGTCGGGAAAATGGCGAACCACAATCCCAACCACGGCGGGATTACGTTGGCCAAGCTGCTGATCTCCGTCGTGGGAATCCAGTGTGCCAGTTGCATCTCTTGCGCTTGTTCGCCGACCATGACGAGCAACACCACGCCGAGCATGACGCCGGTGAGAACCAGCATTTTCCGGTAGGGCAATTTGCGATGCGCTACGAAAGTCAGCACGGCAACAATGCCGGTGAAGAAAAGTCCGAGCAACGCGCCGCCCAAGACGGCCTTGCCGCCCATTCGCAAATAATAACTTTGCAGGAAAAGCACGACCTCGAAGCCCTCGCGATAGAGTGAAGTGAAACCGAGCAAGCCCAATCCCCACAGCAGGCTCGCCTTGGAAACTTCCGGGTCGCTCGCGCTTTCGATCAAATCCTTTTTCCTCCGGTTGTGCATCGTCATCCAGCCGCCCCAATAAATTTTGTGGAAGAACCAATTCATAATCACAAGCAGGACGATGACAGCCAGCAATCCGGTGGCGGCTTGCAGGTTGAGCGCGGAAACACTTCCCGTCAGATTGCTGACGATGCCGGCAGCGATGAACCATGTGATGAGCGTCGCGATGAAAGCGATGCCCGCGCCCGCCATCACTGGCCGACGATGCACCTGCTTCTTGCCCGTCATGCTCGCGGTAATGGCGGAGAGCACGAGAATACATTCCAACCCCTCGCGGAAAACGAGCACTGCGATGTTGAGCAGCGCGGCGGTCGGGCTGGTGTTCGGAGCAGTGGGATCAGGATTGCCTCCTGATGTGATGCCTTGCCACACCAAGACTCCGGCCACAATCAATGCTGCCAGCAGAAGCAGAATACGAAACGCGAGGCGCACGCGATTGTTCGCAGGCTTGTCCGGTGTGCCGGGTTGTTCAGACATGACGGAATGGCTGGTTGCAATTTGATGGTTCACCACGAGACAGGAAGCTATCCGAAATGGAAAGCCTCCGCTTGCGATGGCTTGCGGAAAACTAGCGGTGAATTGTTGCCCCAAGGCGTAGTGCGCTCCCAATTCCCCGCATTCAAAAAGAAAGAGGGCGCGAACCCAACGTATTTCCACGAGAGGCACCGCGAAGCGCCTTGAGAGAAACACGCCAAGTCGCGCCCAATTGGGGCGCGTTCATCGGTGGCTCTCTCGTCCGGGAGTGAAAATTCGCGGTTTTCTCGTGGACCTAGCCGTTGTGACGCGAAAATTATTGTGCTGTTGCTATGTTAACATGGTCGTTTTGAGCTTTGTTTGTGGCCGCAAGGCCGAGACAGCGTAAACTGTTTAGATTTATGCGCAGACCTGTTTTCATTTCGGCCCTTTTTTCAACGCTTGGTAATATTCAATTTTTGCCAAGCGTGCCAAATACGGGGACGGATCGTTCTGGAATGTCTCCAAGCAGAGCGGGCAGCACAGGCTCAGCATTGTGCCCTTGTGATTGATTCGCGCAAAACCTCGGTCGCCTTCCACGTTTTTGCCACAAACCACACATGTTGGCACGTCGTTTTGATAACCGATTGTGTCTTCAATGCTCATGTGAATTACGATTTCAAGCCGCCGTATTTCTTGTTCACCGCGTCAGCGGCCTCGGCCTCACTGCGGCCATTGCGCAACTGTTCTTGGATGAAGGCGCGTTCTTGCTGGGCGGTCGCACAACTGCAAATGTCCAGCCGCTCCTCACCGCAAGTTCCGCAGGAGCAGGCGAACCGGGCGGCTACGCGGGCCACTGCCGGGTCAACGACTGGCGGCGCGGTCGAATTGAGGCGTGAGAATTGGGATGAATCGAGGGCGGGCGGCGTCATCGGAGTCGCGGTTGTCCCGGACGCGGGCGGGACGGAATAACGGCGAGGTTCGCGGTCGTGATTCCACAGCAGCACGAGCGTGCCGATGGCAATTGCGCCAATTGCGAATCCAACTCCGAGTGGAGCGAGAAGATTGTTGTTCGATTTCATAAACGAGAGCGGCTGGTTCAGTTTGACGCCGGGATTGCCGGCAAGCCGGGTTCGGGTGGCTGGTTTTGACGATTGATGGCCCGCGAACGCCACAGATAGTAAATGGCCGGATAGACCAGCAGTTCCATCAGCGTGGAAGTCACAACGCCGCCGACCATCGGGGTGGCGATGCGTTTCATCACGTCCGCACCCGCGCCGTGACTCCAGAGAATGGGCGCAAGGCCCGCGATAATGACGCAGGCGGTCATGGCTTTCGGGCGGACGCGCTTGACTGCACCGTGGTAAATGGCGTCGCGCAGGTCGGTGAGGTTGCGCATCTTGCCATCTTTGATCCATTGGGCGTGGGCGATGTCGAGGTAGAGCAACATGACCACGCCGGTTTCGGCGTCGAGGCCGGCCAGCGCGATGATGCCAACCCAAACGGCGACGCTCATGTTGTAGCCAAGCCAATGAACCACCGCGAACGCGCCCACCAGCGAGAACGGCACGGCCAGCATGACAATGGCGGTTTTGATGGCGGAGCGGGTGTTGAGATAGATGATGAGGATGATGATGAGCAGCGTGAGTGGCACAACAATCATCAACCGTTGTTGGGCGCGAATCATGTATTCGTATTGGCCGCTCCAAAAGATGTTGTAGCCGCTGGGTAGTTTGATCGTGCCGCTGGCGACAGCGTCGTTGACGGCGCGCATGGCCGTCTGAACGTAAGTGCCCACGTCAATGCCTTTCACGTCCACGTAAATCCAGGCGTTGGGCACGGCGGCTTCACTCTTGATTCCCATCGGCGCGTGGACGGTTTCGATTTTCGCCAGTTGACCAAGCGGCACTTGCGCGCCGGTGGGTGTCGGCACGACGATTTCACGGAGCGCGCCGAGGTTTTCGCGGAAATCGCGGCTGTAACGAAGATTAACAGCGTAACGCTCCAAGCCTTCGACGGTCGTGGTCAGCGGCATACCGCCCAACGCGACTTCAAGCACTTCCTGCACATCGCCAACCGTGAGGCCGTAGCGGGCGATGGCATCGCGGTCAATGTTGAACTCGACGTAATTGCCGCCCATCGTCCGTTCCGCAAACGCACTCAACGTGCCGGGCACACCTTTCACCACCGCTTCCACCTCTGACGCGACGCGCTCCAGTTCCGCCAAGTCCGGCCCGGCGATTTTGATGCCGACGGGCGTCTTGATCCCGGTGGCGAGCATGTCAATGCGGGTCTTGATGGGCATGGTCCAGGCGTTGTTCAAGCCGGGTATCTGGACGGCGGCGTTCATCGCGTCCACCAATTCGTCGGGTGTGCGCGAACGATGCGCGATGACTTTGCCGCTCTCGTCCTTGATGTCCACGGCGGGCCAGTCCTTTTCTTCCTTGAGCATGATGGTCGTCTCGATCATGTCGAACGGCGCAGGGTCAGTGGCTGATTCCGCGCGGCCAATCTTGCCAAAGACATGATGAACCTCCGGGAAGCTCTTGATGATTTTGTCGGTGACTTGAACGATCTCGCGCGCCTTGGTGGGCGAGATGCCCGGAAAGGTTGTCGGCATGTAGAGCAGATCGCCTTCGTAGAGCGGCGGCATATACTCCGAACCGATGTTCTGGTAAGGGAAAACTTTCCCGACCTTGAACGCCCACTCCTTGGCTTTGCCGTCGGGAAGAATTTTCGCAACCAGGCTGTTCCATGGGAAAAACACCCAGACGATGAGGGCGGCGGCACTGAAGATAACCGACCAGCGCCATTTGATGACGAAATCAATCACCGGATGATAAAGCCAGATGAGGAAGCGATTGATGGGATTCTTTTCCTCCGCTGGGATTTTGCCGCGAATGAAGAAGCCCATCAAAATCGGCGCGAGCGTGATGGAGAGCAGCGCGGCTGCACCCATCGAGTAAGTCTTGGTGAAGGCCAGAGGTTTGAACAACCGCCCTTCCTGCGCCTGCAAAGTGAATACAGGGATGAACGACACCGTGATGACGAGCAGCGAATAAAACAACGTCGGACCGACTTCAATGGAGGCATCGCGAATGATTTCCCAATGCGGCTTTTTGCCCTGGTCGTGCTCCATGTGTTTGTGCGCGTTCTCGATCATGATGATGACCGCGTCCACCATCGCGCCAATGGCGATGGCAATGCCGCCGAGCGACATGATGTTCGAGCTGATGCCCTGGCCATACATGACGGAAAACGACATCAGCACGGCGATGGGTAGAATGAGAATCGCCACAAACGCGCTGCGCAGGTGCATCAGAAAGGCGATGCACACCAACGCCACGACGATGCTTTCCTCGATGAGCTTTTCTTCGAGCGTCTTCACCGCGCGGCCAATCAATGCGGTGCGATCGTAGGCGACGCTGTAATGCACGTCCGCTGGCAGGCCCTTCATTGCCTCGTCGAGCCGTTGCTTCACGTCGAGAATGACTTGCCGCGCATTCGCGCCGTAACGGACAACCACGACACCACCGACGGTTTCACCTTCGCCGTTCAATTCCGCGATGCCCCGGCGCATATCCGGGCCAAGCTGCACGTTGGCGACCTGGCTCAACAGAATCGGCACGCCGCCTTCGCCAACGCCGACCGCAACTTTCTTCAAATCCTCAAGGCTTGTGATGTAACCGCGGACTCGGAGAATGAATTCCTTTTCCGACAGTTCGATGGAACGTCCGCCGACTTCGCCGTTGCTTTTCTTCACCGCCATTGCCACTTCGGAAATCGAAAGGTTGTAGGCGCGGAGTTTGGTGGGATCAACCGTGACCTGATATTGCTTCACGAAGCCGCCGATGGACGCAACTTCGGACACACCTTCGACGGAAGCCAATTGATAACGCAGATACCAGTCCTGCATGGAGCGGAGTTGGGCGAGGTCGCGGTTGGTTGAGTTGATGGAATACATGAACGCCCAACCGACGCCTGTTGCGTCCGGGCCAAGGGACGGCGCGACGCCCTGGGGCAAGCGCCCGCTCAGGCCGCTCAGATATTCAAGCACACGCGTGCGTGCCCAATAAGGGTCAGTGCCATCCTGAAAAATGACATACACGAACGAATAGCCGTAAAACGAATAGCCGCGAACAACCTTCGCCTTCGGCACGGAGAGCATCTTCGTGGTGAGCGGATACGTGACCTGATCCTGAACGATCTGCGGCGCTTGGCCGGGCCATTCCGTATAGACGATGACCTGCACGTCTGACTGGTCAGGCAGCGCATCCAGCGGGATGTTCTTCACCGAGTAAACGCCGACCAGCACCAGGACAATCGTTCCCAGCAGAACGATGAATTTGTTTTTGAGCGAAAAATCTATGATGCCTTTGAGCATGGTAATGTTCCTTTACGCTCAGTTTTTGTGGTCGTGCGCGGGAGACCCCATCGGTGGATGCTGCTTGCGCCAGTTTTCCTCCGCGATTTTTCCATGCGGAACAGTGCTGGTAATCACCAGTTCCATTTCGCACTTCGGACATTTGCCCGGTTTGTCCGAGACCACGTCAGCGTGGGCTGCCATCGGGCAGGTATAGAGTGTGGAAGGAATCGCGGCTGAACTTGCGGACGCAGCGGGAATGGGCGGCGCTTCCATCACGGGAATGAGTGTCATGCCGCATTTGGGGCAGTTGCCCGGCTTGGCCTCATGCACGTCGCCGTGTTCGGGCATCGGGCAGGTGTAGTGAAGAAGCTTCCCGCCGGGTTGTAGCTTTTTCAGCGTCGCTTGAGACACGGGCACGAGCGTCATGGCGCACAGCGGGCACTTGCCGGGTTGGTTGTATTCAATGGAGACGTGCTCCGGCATCGGGCAGATGTATTTGACGGTGGCGTTTGTGGTGGCGGAAGCCATGCCGGGCATTCCTTCGTGACCTTTGGTTGTCGTGCCTGTGTCTGTTGCTCTTTCTCCGGCAGTTGGCGCTTTTGCGGTGGCCTCTTTTGGCTTGAGCATTTTTTGGATGGCCTCGCGAAGTTGGCTTTCCGAATCGAGCATGAATTGGCCGGACGTAACGATTCGTTCGCTTTCGCTCAACCCACTCAACACTTGATACATATCACCCTCGGCCTGCGGACCGAGCGTGACGGTGCGCGGATCGAACTTGCCGCCGTCCAACGCGACGAAAACAGTGGTCTTCTCGCCGCTGCGCAAAACGGCCATATCAGGCACGAGTAACGCGGATGGCTCTAACTCCGACATAACCTGAACCGTGGCGAACATTCCGGGTTTGAGGAAATAGCCGGGGTTGTGGAATTCCATCCTCACTTTTGCGGTGCGGGTTTTCTCGTCCACATTCGGATAGATGTAAGTCACTCGCCCACGGAACTCGCGGTCATTCAGATACGAAAGTGTGACGGTCGCTTCCTGGCCGAGCTTGAGGTAAACCAAATCCTGTTCGTAAATCTGCGCCTGCACCCAGACCAGTCCCAAGTCAGCCAGCCGGTAAATCTTCATGCCGGCGTCCACCATCTGGCCTTGCACCACCATTTTATCGGCCACAAATCCATCCTGCGGCGCGACAATTCGCAATGTCTTCGTCGCCTTGCGCGTCTTCTCCAGTTCGGCGATTTGCTCGTCGGAAATGTCGAAGAATTTCAATTTCGTCAGCGCGGAAGTTTTGAGCGCATCATTGCCCGCGCCCACTTTGTTCGTCGGATCGGTGGCGAGAAGATACTCGACTTGCGCGCTGTAAAGTTCGGGCGAATAAATCTCGAACAACGGATCGCCCTTCATCACCAGTTGCCCGGTGGCATTCACGTAAAGCTTTTCAATCCAGCCTTTGAATTTGGTCGTCACGTCCGCCAGAGCCGTTTCGTTGTATTCAATCGCGCCGACCGTGCGAATGGCCCGGCGCAGCGGCCCACGCGTGACGGTCGCGGTTCGGATGCCCATGGTCTGCGTGGTCACCGGGTCAACCGCAATGGCGGAAGATTCTGCCGCTGCCGCTTCGTCCTCGTAAACCGCCACCATGTCCATGCCCATGCTATCCTTGCCCGGCCCGGGCTTCACCTCGCCGGGATTCATGGTGGACTTGTAGTATTTGATCTTCCGTTCGCCGGACGTGGCAGGTGTGCCGCCTGCACCTGATGCCTGTTTGCGAATGGGCGTGAGCTTCATCCCGCAAATTGGGCAGTTGCCGGGCGTGTCTTGAACGACCTGTGGGTGCATTCCGCAGGTGTAAAGGGTTTTGCCTTCCTTGGCGGACTCGCTCGCGGCCGTATGGTTGTGACCGGTGGAACGTCCGATAAAGAATGCGCCGACGCCAACTGCGGCGATGGCAATGATGGCAACAATGGTCTTGGATTTCATATCAGTGGGAAGATTGCGTCACCGAGTCGGAGGAATTGGTTGAGTTGTTCGCGGACGGTGCAACCGTCCAGCCGGGAATCGGCGGATGTCCCGGCGGCAATGTTCGTTCCAACGCAGGCTCGGTCGTGTTCTTGTCAGCGCAACAACCGGAATGATTCTCGCCGCTGCTGCCGCATTGCTCGTGGCCTGCTTTCACCTCTCCCGCAGGCACGAGCGCCATGCCGCACTTTGGGCAATCGCCCGGTTTGGCGCTCACCACGTCGGGGTGCATCGGACAGGTGTATTGCTCGCCAGCGACAGTTTTCGCCCTCACGTTTTGCAAGCGCGTGGGCACGTCGAAATACAGGCCCGCCGCTGCGCCGACAAAAATCGTCAAAAGCAGGATGCCGATCAGCCGGAGGTTTTTCGTGAAGAAGTTCATGATTGGTATGGTTTGTCGTTACATTCCGCCCCGACTCTTTTTGCTCATGGAAGGCTGCGCGCTCTTTGGGGTGTTGCTGCTAACGCTGCCGCCCATTGCCGCGCCTGTCGGGGGCATTCCACGGACGATCAAGGACAGTTCCGCCAAAACCACTTCGCGTTGCGCGGCGACTTCCACCTTGTCCAACTGGAAGCCGAGCAACGTGCGCTCGGCATCAATCACGTTGATGAACTCCGTCTGCCCGGACAGGTAACTGGCCCGCGCGACTTCCAGCGACTTCAGCGCCTTGGGCACAAGCTGATCGTTCAAGACCTCCAAATTACGTGTGGCCTCGCGATAGAGATACATCCGTTCGGTCACGTCCACCGCCAGTTGGATCTGTTCGTCGGACAAACGCGCCTGCGCGGAACGCTTGCCGGCCTGCGCTTCGGCGATTTGTGCCGCGATTTTGTCGCGCCAGATGGGAAGCGACACTGTGCCGAGCGGACGATAGAGCGTGGGATTCATCTTCACGTCCGCCATCAAGCCGAGGCTGAAATCCGGCAAGCGCGACCGTTTGGCCAAGGTGATCGAGGCTTCGGCAGCGCGCACGTCAGCCGCCATCGCCTTGAGTTGGGTGTTTTGCGCCAAGGCCGTTTCAAACACCTGATCGCCGGAAAGGTCCAGCGCGGTGGACTCGAATCGTCCGGGCATCGGTGGTTCGGGGTCAGTCCCGCCCAAGCCTAGCGCGGCTTTGAATTGCGCCATGAGCGCGCTGCGCGAGTCGTCGAGATTGGCGATTTCTGTTTTGAGGCTGTCTTGTTCGATTTGGGCGCGCAGCACGTCCTGCAAGGTGGCTTTGCCGACTTCGTTTTGGGCGCGGGCGGATTTCTCCACGTCGCTCAATAGTTGCAACGTCTCGCGATCAACGCGGATTTTTTCTGCAAGGAAATAGAGCTGGTAATAGGCGCGCTTCACGTCGAAAGCGCTCGCGAGCGCCGCTGATTGAAACGTGAAATACCGGGATTGGCTTTCCGCCGACGCGATCTGCGCGCCAACTCGCAGCTTGTCCGGCCACGGAATCGTTCCCATCAGGCCGGGCATCACAGACGTGACAATGTTTTGAATGTCCATTTGAAACGTCAACTGCGGGTCAGGCAGCGACCGCGCCTGGGTGATGCGTTCAATGGATGCCAGCCAATCGTAGTAAGCCGCTTCCACCTTGGGCTGGTTGAGCAGTGCGAACGCGAGATAGTTGCTCAAGCCGGACTCGCCGGTCAGTTCAGGTAACGCGGGTTTTTCACCATGCGGGCGGTAGCCGCTCGCCGCCGCCTCCGCCTGACGGCGTGCGGCCTTCTCGGCTTTCGTGGGAATGCCTTTGCAACCGGCCAGCAGCAAACCAACGAGCACAAGACTGGTTGCGCCAGTGAGCCAGCGGCGGGATTTATTTTCTAAATTCATGCTGTCGAGATTCGTTCAATTCCGTTACGACGACGAACTGGATCGTGCTAATGACATGAACCCTGATGCGTGGAGTGGTCGGTTGCGCCGCCGCCGGAAGAAGCGCATCCCGCCAAGAAGATCGCACCTGCCAGTGCTACCGCGAGCGCGATGCGTGCGAAGTTGATTTTGGAGCGGTGTTGGACTGGTTTCATGATCATCTTCAAGGTTTTGTCGTTGCTCTATTACCATCGCGACTCCGCCCCCATCCTTTGGGGCAGCGGAGTCGCACAATTTTCCGCTTTGTGATCGGGAGCTTTTCCGCTCCGCACATTGATTACGTCATCGGAGACAAAATCCCTCCATTTTTTCTCCAGCCTGCTCAATGAAGCGGGGCGTATGGCACGGAGACATAGACGTGGTGTGCGATGTATTGGCTGGCCGCGAAATGCGCTTGCGTGCCCGATGCCGGATGGAAATGAACTCGCACAGATTTCCCTGGTTCAACTTCGTCGGGCCGGATCGGAATCCCGTTCTTCCAAAACTTTGTGCTCCTGTCCCACGCGAAAACAACAGGTTCACCCGGCTTCAAAGGCAACAAGGTGAGGCTTTGGTTCGTAAGGTCTATGGACTGGACAGTGCCGTTGAAGCTCAACCCGTGGATCGGTCCGGGGTAGGCGCGATGACTTGCGCAGCCGGACCAAAGCAAACCCGCGAACGCGAGAATCAATCCGACAAACAGCAAGTATCTTTGGGCGTTTTTCATTTTTTACCCTGTTTTTCCTTGCTCCAGCGCACTTCACGCAGCACAAGTCGCCCGCTCTCTCTGCGGTAATACACCTTGATGGGCTGGCCTGCATGGAGCGAATCAGGTGAAGCCTTTTGCCAGCCAACACGAAAGCGCGTGGAATCCTTCCAGATGAAGATGCGACTGGTAGCGGCCTTGGGTTCGGTCAGAACCAGAGTGTGGTTCGTCAGGTCAATGCTTTGAACCACACCTTGAGCCGGATGCTGCACGGGAGGACGCGCCTGAGTCTCGAATGCCGCTAACGTCACCCCGAACAGAATCAGAAAATGAGTTAAATTGAGCGTGGGGAGTTTCATGGTCTTGCGTAGGTTGGATAACGGAAATTGTGCGAGTGATAATTCGCACGCCACGCTGCTTAATGTTGCATCAACAACGTCGCGCCCTTCACCGGCTCATTGCTGACGCCGCTCGTGCGATAACCCGTGTGGTTCGTGGCGCAGGATGTCGTGATCACCGCGAGCAATACGGCCAGCGCTGCCGCTCGGCACGCATTGATTGCGCGCGGTGATCGAATTGTGCTTTTGGAGTTCATTGATGATTGCTCAATGAGATTGCTGTTTTCCGGCGTGGGAATCGGACGGGACGCCGCTGCGCACATTGCCAGAACGAAGATGGCTGCGAGGAGCGTCCACAGGATTACGATGAGCCAGATTCCCATAACCGGTTCGTGTTTGCGGTTGGCGACGCGACCGCGTTACTTCAACGGGGCGACTTCCGCGTTCTTTTTCTCCATACCCTTGGTGGCAGCAGTGCTGCCTTTGCTGGTATTGCAGCAGGCGGCACTTTCCGCGCCGCATGACGAGCAGGTGTGGGTGGCGACGGATTGTTTGGCTTTGCCGTGACCCACGATGCTCCATTCAGTGCCGCAACCTCCGCACAGATGACGGACGATGGTAACGTAGGGCTTGTTTGCGCCCCGCGCCGTCCAGTCCTTCGTCTTGAGCACTTCGTCCTTGCACTTCGGACACGCCATCTGCGGCACTTCGACCGCAACGGAGTTGGTTGAATGATTGCGGCGATACTCGTCGAGTTGCTGTCGCAGCCTGGGTGACGCGGTGATGCCATCGTCACCGGTGGGTTTGTATTGGGCCTGTGCCGAACCGGCGAACAGAGACAGGGCGATGCCTGCCAGCGTCGCGATCAGGATGTTATTTGTTCGTTTCATAGTTTGCCTTTCGTTATGTGGTGGTTTGTTTGTTGGTGTGATCCCTTTCGCCCGTTGTGAATCGTCTATTTGCCGGTCCAGATTGTGACCGATGGCGTGACGTTATTCGGCGCGTGCAGATAGATCAGCCTGGTTGCACCGCCTTTGGCCGTCGCAATTTCCCCCCTGCTTCGGGTTGCCTTCTTGGGTATCCAGACGGTCACTGATGGAGTGGCGTTGTTCGGAGCGTGCAGTTGAATCAACTGTGACGCGCCGCCTTTGGCGGTCGAGGTTTCGGCGGCGACGATGATTCCCGCGCTCGAAACGAGCAGGGCCGTTGCGATTGTGAGCCGGGCCAACGCCGTGATTCGATTCGTTTTCATATTCGTGGTCTTTTGTCGTGAGTTCATTCCGCCTCTACTTGAGCGGCGCGACCTCGAAGGACGCGGGTTTGTAACCCCGTGCGAGCCAGGGAAACTGTTCAATCGCCCTCGGGCTGGCCGCGTAAGCGCGGTTCTTGAGCACCCTGGCAACCTCACTGTTCGCGGACGCTGGGGTGGTCGCTGGCTTCACGGTGGTGACGCGGGCCAACTGCGGGAACTGCTCCAACATGCGCGGAATGGCGGCGAGCGCGCGGTTGTTCCTGATGTTGGCTGGAACGCTGTCGAAGCGCGTGCTTGGTGTCGTCGTTGCCGGCGACTGACGTGTCAGCCAAGGAAACTGCTCCTTTGCGCGCGGGCTGGCGGCGATGGCGCGGTTGGACAAGTCCGAGACCGAGAAGACGGCGGCCTGGACGGTTGCGGTTGCAGTGAGGAGGGCAGCGGCGACCGCTCCCAGCAGAAGTGTTTGAGTCGTTTTCATAGTAAAGTGTTTGCTGTCGTTGTTTGCTATTTCCGGCGATGTCTTTGCCGTTCCCCCTTTAATACGTTCGGAGAGTGGAAATCCCCTTTGCCATTCCTTGCCTTTCGTCGAACATTTTTTGCTCACTGCGGGGCAATCGAACAACGGGATGGAATCCTCTCTGCAAATTGAGTGCGAGCAGCGGCGTTAACTCACCGCAATCAATGACACCTTTTCTCCTTGCGGGCCGCGCGCAGTGCCCAGCGCGTGGGCATCCAGCGTCGGGACGCCATCAACTAGGAACAGGTAACGATGGTGGCCGTGATGGAGCGGAATTTGAATCGTCCAGCCGCCGTCGGGTTGGCGTTGCATCGGATGCGAGGTGTGATTCCAGTCGTTGAAATCCCCCGTCACAAATACCGCTCCGGCTTGGGCGGATCGGTGGAACAAGCTGACTGGTTTGCTCATCCGCTTCGCGGAGTAGTAGTTTGTCGGGAAGCATGAACCCGATGAGCGCCGAGATGTTTCGGCTTCCACGAAATCAATATCCGCCGTTGCGTAGTTCGGTTGCATAACTTTACCTATATCTACGCCGCCCACGACTCCCGCCCTTGCTGAAGAAACGGACGCGTGATTGTGAACGAACGAAAACTGGACCAATGATGGAAATCAACGGCTTGAAATTTCTTCCACCATCGCCGTCCAGGTGGAGAGTTCACGCGACCCTGCGAAACGTCGGCGCAAATTTCCCTGCGCATCAATCAGCGCGTAGGTCGGAACTTCTTGCACGTTGAAGCGGAAGACGAGAGAGCCATTTGCGTCCAATAGCACCGGATGATTGATACTCATTCGCGTGACAAGCTCCCTGAGAGCGGGCTTGGTCGCCGCGCAATTAGCATGAGGGTCAGTAACGTGCGCGTGATTGTGTTGATGCCCGTGTCCACCGCCGCAGTCGTCTTGCGGGCCGACGGCTGGGTCAAACGCGATGCCGACGACCGTCAGTCGCCGGGATTCCTGTTCCTGCAATTGCTTGAGCGTAGTCGCATCATCGAAGCTTACAGCATTGCCGATTTTCCAAAAGCAAAGCAGAACGGCCTTGCCATGGAAGTCGGAGAGATGGATCAATCTTCCCTCCGAATCTTCGAGAGCAAACTCTTTGGCGGGCAATTTGCCGGCAATGATACGCGGCGGCGGGGATGGCTGCGGAAATTCTGCTCGATGCTGCGCCCACCATTCGCGCCACTCTTGAGCGCCGCGACGGATCGCGTCGAGATTGAAAGGCGGGAGTGGGGCTTCGTCTGAACGTGTGAATTTCGGCAGCGCGTGGCTCGAACGGATTCCGAAATCCAATCCGGTTGTCTTGCGAAGCAGCATGGCAGCTTGCACAACCACGCGCGCGTCCGGATCATCGAGGAGGTGAATCGCCAGCGGCACGTCGTTGGAATTAGCAACACGTTGAAGTTGCTGGAGCGCGAGCACGCGCACGGCTGGGTCGGCATCGCTCAGTTGTTGCCGAAGCAAGACCAGAGAATCCGGGTGTTTGTCTTCGGCTAAAATGCTCATCGCTGGCTCGCGCACATTCAAATCGGGATCGTTAGCCGCTTCATTCACAATTGCTGCCATTGTGCCAGCGAATGCCGGTTCTGTGTGAAGGCGCGCCTTGAGGTGTTCCATTACAAACTGCCGCGCGGTCAGATTGCCACTCCGCCACATTCGCTCCAAAGCTTGCCCTCGGTTTGGTGCTTCGTCGGCAAGTTCTGAAAGAACCGAGTCGGAGGGCGCATCCGAGCGCAGCGTTAGTGACATCGCCAATTCATGCCGCAAGGGTTTCCAAGCAATTAGCGCGACCAAACCGAAAACGGCCAAGCCCGCCAACCACCAGCCATCGCGTCTATTGAATTTGGACCAATGGTGATTCATTGCCACAAGCGGAGAGTTCCAGCGCGGGATTTCACGGAGTGTCAACCACGCGATATATTTCACAAGCCCCGGAGGCTGCTAGATTGGTCCAAGAGCTTGAACTAGCGGTGGCGGTTAGCGTAGCGTTGGTCGTCCAATTACCCGCAGCCACACTGGTGGCGGACTGGACTTGGTAGGTGTGACTAGAAACGGAAGTCCAAGTAATCACGAATCGGTTTGGGCCGACGAACCTTGCGGCTGTAATCGGGAACGGCGAAACCGTTCCCGTCGTGACAATGAAGTTGGACGAGCCAACAACATTCCCGCCAAGTCCTCGGACGCTTACCGGGCCGGAACTGGCTACGGCAGGCACGAGTGCGGTGATCTGCGTGGGGGAATTTATGTCATACGACGCACGGATGCCGTTGAACGTGACGTTGGTGATCGAATCGAGGTTCGCGCCCGTGATGGTAACGCTAGTGCCGACAGGACCATTTTGCGGTGAGAAACTTATCGAGCCGGGCGAGGCAGGCGACTGACCGTCCACTTTACTGCGCAGCACCCACGCGAGGTTGTTCGGCAAGGCGCTGAAGAAGTTATAGCCGGTTTCTTGTTGAATCTGTTTAGTTGACGTGACGAAAGTCGTCCACGTCTTGCTAGACACCGAAGCGTCGTTGGGAGTATTGAGAGCGATGACGCGGATGGAGTTAGGGTCGGTGTTCGTAATTCGGCTCAATGCAGTGCCAGCGCCTAGCGGAACACACACAACAATCTTCCAGACATTTGAAGCGATGGCGGCATGGCCGCCGGAGAGGATTCGATTCGTGCCGAAATTGCTCGGGCCGGAAATAATGAGCAATTCCTGGGAAGAAATGAGGGTGCGGGAATAATTCTCGAAGGTCGCCCACAGACCTTGGTTGTTCTGCGACGCCTGCGGAATGATGTTCGACATGATGAATGTCTTTTCGTTGTCAGCCACGGTGTCCGTGCGATCAGCCGAGGGGCACATGTGGCCACGGTCATAGCTTTGGCTGTTGACTGAACCAAACGTGCTGGTGGGTACGGGGTGAAAGTCCGATGGCACATTCGTTTCGACTGCCCAGGCGTCGGTTCGCCCGCTTGAGCCGACATCGCCCGCAGTTAAGTCCCAGCTCACCCAATTTGGCTGACGATTGGTATCGCTATAATCGAGCGCATACTGGGGGTGCTGAATCAGATAGTGAAGATGATGGAGTTGATTGGTGGCATCGGCGGTAGCCCCGGTGGGGTTTCCAAGTTGCATCTGGAGATTGATGTCAATAATCGCCTTCCCTTGCTGGAGTGAAAGAACGAGCACTGAGCCGGCGAGAAGCAGCCGTAGGATGGCTCGGCTGGGAAGTGGATAAATTGGGGTTCTCATGGAGAAGTCATTTGGCGCACTTGTGGTTCTTCGAGTGTCAGTTTGTTGGCGCGGCCCGTGAAACGGCTGGTTCCAAAGCGGGCCGCGCTTTTCGCTTGGGTCAACTAATCGGCATCACTTCCTTTCCATTGGGTCTCATTTTGGTTTCCTGAACCGGCCCAAATTCGTTTTGTTTGCTTCAGGTTCGCGGGATACGTCACTCATTCAACCCCCAATGATTCACGGCCGCACCCTGCTGGACTACGCGCACTGTGTCCAAGTCCTCGCCGACATGCTTTGACAATTCAAAGGTGCGGGTTGGTTGGTGGGGCGCGTGACCTGACAAATAGTAATTCACAAAGCAGGCCAGACCGCTGACGCGGGCCGTCTCGCGCAGGTCGCGCTCCACAAGCGTCTGCGACGGTGTCGTTCCGGCCGTAAACGGAAGCAGAATCACCAGTGCGCCATCCGGCTGCGTGCGCCGCGTGAGCCAGTGGCACAGCCAATCTTGCACCGGGCGCGGCAGCACATGCGGATTGCTCGGGCAACAAAATACGATGTCTGCCTCGGCGGCGATGCCCACGGCGCGGGCGAACAGATTCCGCTCCGTCAGCGCGTCGAAGCGCCACCAGAAATCAAGGAATTGAAATTCGACGGTCAAACTGCGGACCACGCCAAGATACACTTCCTTCGCCGCGCGAAAGGCCGCATCGTCATCGTAAGCCAGTGCCACGGTGATTGGTGAATCGCCCTTTGGTTTGCATGTCGCGGCGATGGATTTCGGAAGCATCATGATTTTGTTACGCACCAGGCGGACGAATCCCTCTCGCCCAATCAATTCTTGAGAAGACTGTGAACAACGATGAACGCGCCCAAAAGCAGAAGGCCGGTTGCGAGCACTCGCGTGAGCCAGAGGCCGGACAGCCGGGCGGCTAGCCATGTGCCCGGCCACAGGCCAATCATTCCGCCGAGCGTGAACAGGCCGGTCGTTTCCCAAGACACCCGCTGGCCCGCGAGGAAATGCGATCCCGTGGCGACGGCGCTCACCAGCGCGACGCTGAACATGGCGGTCGCGATGGCGCGATGAATCTCCACGCGACTGATGAGCACCAATCCGGGAACGAGAATGAATCCGCCGCCCACGCCAAGCAGTCCCGAAAGAACGCCTGTGCCGAACCCAAGCGATGCCAGCCGGAAAAACTGATGCGACTTTGCATCGGAGTTTTCACACGCCTGGCCGGACGAGTTTGGCGTGCCGTTGGATTGTTGAATCCACAACCGCACCGCCACAATCAACACGAGCGCGGCAAATACCAGCAGCAGCCAGCGTTCAGGCAGGTGTCGGCCAATCAACGCGCCAACGGGCGCGCCCGCTAAACCGCCGAAGGCAAGCTGCCAGCCCAGGCGTTTATCAATTCCACCGCCGCGCGTGGTCTGCGCCGCACGCACTCCCGCCATCGCACCGACGGCGATCATCGAAGTGCAAACCGCCGCGTGGGGGCGCAGATGCAGGGCATAGACCAGCAATGGCACGGCGAGTGTTGAACCACCGTTGCCGGTCAACCCAAACAGGACTCCCACAATTAAACCGAGAATCAGCGTCATTGCGGTTCATTGCAGTTTGTCGCTCGCGTCAAGTGCGACTCATGTGCCGACGTTTCACCCGTTCAAATGATCTCGAACAGGTGCAAGCCCTCTACCGGTTGGTTGGGATGCGTCCTCGCACCAATGAGCGCGGCCAGTTGGTCCGAGTTCACCGGCTTTTCGAGAAACGCCATTGCACCAAAGCGGCGCGCGGCCTCGCGGCGCTCCGCGTTGCTGGTGGCGCTCATCAAAATGACCGGCAGTTCCGGCCAGCGGAGGCGGATGAACTGGAGCAAATCGAAGCCGTTCATTACGGGCATCTCGACATCGCTGATGACCGTCCCGACCGGCTGTTCGGCGAGCTGGCGGATGGCGTCTTCGCCATCAAAGGCAACGATAACTTCAAATCCCATGCGGCGCACCAGGCTTTCCACCCAGCGCGCGGTCAACGGATTGTCGTCCACGACAAGAACCGGTCTTGTTTCTGCATCCATATCTGGTGATACGTCGGCTTGCTTGCCAACCCTCGCGGCGTTAGCGGGCATCTGTCACAACGCCTTCTCGCCTTCCTCGCCGGAACGAATGTTGATGGCGCGTTCGATGTTCAGAACAAAAATTCTCCCGTCACCTTTTTCGCCGGTGTAAAACGGCTCGCGCAACACTCGCACAAAACGATCCACGTCGGCATCGGCACACGCGATTTCGACCTTGGCAATGTTGGAGTATTTCTCCCAATACTGTTTGAACATCTTCAGACGGAATTGTTCGGCGTCGGCGAACGCGCCGATGGCGATGACGTGGGAGACGGCCACATCGGTCGCGCCTTCCTCGGTCAAGCGTCCCAAGACGTGCTCCAGAAAATTTTCGCCCACGTAGGCTTTGATCTCTTTCATGGGAATGGATGCTTTGGATTCGTGGCGTCCGAGTAGCTTGCGCTGCTCTACTTTGGCGACATGCCTTCGGTCGGTGGCGCTCCGCGATGCGTTGCGCAGCAAAACACCGAGTCGCTTCCACATGCCTCGCATGTATGCTCGACCTGTTCCTTCGCGCCAAAACCCCGGCCCGTCACGGTGATCGTGGATTTGCAACCCGGACAATAATGCCGATGCTCGAACGGCGTGAAAAACCGGTTTCGTGGCCTGTTCACGTCAGCGAACAAGACGGTCTTGCACTTGGCGCAGGCCATCGCGACGGCGTCGCCTTTCTTGAGATTCAGTTCGTCGCCAGTGTTCTTGACGTGATACAGCGGAATGAATTTGCGTTCTTCATAAACGCGCGTGGTTGATTTGCCTCCCGATGACGCGCAACCCGTGACCGCCAATCCCACCGTGAGGAGTGCCGCCCATGCGGCCAGATGCTTAAAGCGCCGTGTGATCTTCATGACTTTGCCTTTCTCGTCAGCCGTCACCTGCTTCGCGCTGACGCATGTGACCGCTTGTTTCGCAGCCATTCCTTTATACGACCAACACGGAGTTCACCCCTCCACCAGCGACTTTCGCCGTCCCGTTTCTTGCCGGGTTGTTGACAACCTGCCCGTCAACCACCAAGGCATAATCGTAGCGGCCTGGCGACAGGAACAACATGCGCGCCCACCGTCCGCGACCTGCCGGACACATCGGTGTGGCGGTTGGATTCCAGCCGTTAAATGTTCCCGCGAGGGTGACGCGATGAACGAAGGCCCGCTGGAGCTTGAACAGAACGCACCGCAACTCCAGCTTGGTTGCGGTGCGTCCTGTCCTCATGTGCGTTTGACGATGTTCGTGATGTCGCCCGGCGCGCTGTTGTCAGTGCATGTGCGCCGAATGATCCGCGGGTTCAGGCGTTCCAGCGGGGCTGGCTTTGACAAACTGGCCGCAGCGCGCCATTGCTTTGCCCATGTAAGGATTGCTCACGATTGTTCCGGTTTGCAGCCAACTGGCTTTTGCCATCGCGCAATGCACCTGCCGATAGAGGCCGGACACCGTCGAGTCCTTGGCTGCGAATTGAATGAGCGATTCACTCAACGGCTTGAACGCTTCGCGTGCGGCAGCCAGGTCTTTGGCTTTGGCCACGGCTTCCGCCTGCTGCCCAATCGTCGTCGAAAATGTATTCGCCTTGTCTTCCTTCACCGACTTGGCAATTGCCTGCGCGCTCGTTGTCGCACCTTCGAGCAAATCGCCGGCCAGCGCGGTTTGAATCTGGATGTAGCCGTCGAAAACGGCGGCGACGGGCTGAGGCAATTTGCTGGTGGCGGCGGTTGCCTGCGCGTCGTGCGCGTCGTGCCCGGACTTTTGTGAGCAGCCTGGCATTGCAGCCGTGTCTTCGCCGCCACAACAACCGGCTTGAGCCGCAAAGGACGGGAGAGTGATAAAACCCGCAGTGAGGATGGATAGAACCAACATTTCTTTCTTCATGTTTTTGTTTCGATTTTGTGTTGAGGTTTGAACGGACAAATGGAAATCCGGGGATGGAGAAATCGCTCGAAGTCGGCGCGCAACTGTTTGCGCGCATGATATAGTCGCGACTCGACCGCTTTGGCGGAGCATTGCAGCAGGCTGCCGATCTCAATTTGCGAAAGCTCGTCGTAGGCGAACAGGCGCACTGGCTCGCGCAGTTGAGGCGGCAGAGCCGCGAGCGAATCCTCCAAGCCACGCATTTCTTCCTCGTGCTCCAAACGAACATCCGGCGCTGGCTCGCGGGCCGGGACAGTCTGTTGCGATTCCAGTTCCTCCTCGTTCAGCTCCTCCAGCGAAATGATTTCGGGCTGGCGGGCGCGATGACGAAGGCGGTTGCGGGCCAGATTAAAGGCAATGGTGTAAAGCCAGGTCGTGAACCTCGCCTGCAAATCAAACCTATGTCGGTGGCGATAGACGCGGATGAAAGCCTCGTCCACAACGTCCGCCGCCTCGTTCCAGTCCTTCAGCATCCGTGCAATTACACCATGCAGACGGGCGGCATGACGCTGCATCAAGCGCGTCAGCGCTTCGTCTTCATCCCGGCACAGGCAGGCCATGTCCACCGCATCCTGTCTGGCAATCGCTTCCTGTCCGTTCGTGCTCCGGCTTGGCGTGAGACACAAATCCTTTTCAACCGGGAGAGGGCCGGATCGGCTACCTGTATGGTGGGTATCAACTACGAGCGTCTGCGTTGTGCGACTCCATGTCCACTTCGCCTCTTGGCCAATCGGATGTTCGCTTCCGTTCGCAGGCGAAACTGACTTGCCGTTTCGGTCCAAAGTCTGGGTCGTTGTGTCGGAAAGTAAAAGAATCAGAGCCATGAAGTCGCTCCCAAGTCAGACACGGCGCACGGCGTCAACCAACGGTTAGCACGGCGTTCGCTCCGCCATGTGGGTTTGCCACGGTCTCTTTGGCGTTCGGGTCATCAACCCAATCGCCATCCACCACCAAGCGGTATTCGTAGCGGCCCGGCGGGAGTGTGAGTTCTTTTACCCAACGACCGTCACCGAGAGCAACCATTGGCGTTGCGCCCGGCTGCCAGTCGTTGAACGAACCGGCGATGCACACGGCCTTGGCTTTGCTGCTCTGAAACTCAAACCGGCAGGCACGTTTGCCGGAAGCGGAAGGCGTTGCTGTAGTTTTGTTGTTTCTGGACATGAGGATTCCTTTCCCGCTCGCGAACGGGGATTTCCCTGAGCGATGGGGACTTCAAATCCGGTGCTGGACCATTCGCGCAGAGGAATTTTCACGGGCGTTTTCATAAACTTCGTCGAACCTTGATACGCCGCAGAACAACGCTTCCCTCTGCCAAATACGGAGAAATTGCGCCGCCCGGTTAGAATGGAATGGTCCGTGCGTTCCTTGCGCGCAGCCGAATTTCGCTCGGCAACCTATTCCGCCAGCAGTGGCGCGAGGCTTTCGCGGAGTTGCTGACGCGCTTTGTAGATGCGCACCTCGACCGCTTTGGCGGAACAATTTAGAATCTCACCGATCTCCGCGTGGGACTTCTCCTCGTATTCCGCCAGCACCAGCGGGATGCGCCACTTGTCGGGGAGCGCGGCAACCGCGCGGCGCACGGTCTCCGCCCGTTCCTCGGCTTGTGTGGCTTCACTTGGCGACGGCCTGTTTTCGGGCAGCGATTCTCTGAAGCTATCACCCGTGACTTCGTTTTCCGCATCGAGCGAGACCTGCTGATGGCGTCCGCGCCAGCGGTAACGGTCGCGAACGAGGTTGCTGGCGATGGCGTAGAGCCAGGTGGAGAATCTCTTGTCGGTGTCGAACTTCGCCCGATTCTGATAAACGCGGACGAACGTTTCCTGCGCCAAATCCGCCGCGTCCTCCTCGTTTTGCAATGAACGAACCAAATACTGGAAGATCCGTTCCGCGTGGCGTTCCATCAAACTGTTCAACGCCGCGCCATGTCCCGACGCCAACCGCGCCATGTCGAGGCGATCTTGCTCGTCGGCATCGGCGGGCTTCGCTTGAGAGCAATCTGCCTCCGTCTGCACCGGCAAGGTGCTGATGCCGGGATGCGTGGTTGGCTGCTGCGAGAACATGGCTTCAATTCATCTGCGCCTCTCCGCATCGGGGCGGGCGGACGGACTCATGCCGTCACGCCTCGCCCCGGCGGGCAATGCGCGTTATTTCTTCTCCATGCCATTGGTTGGCTTGGCATCTTTGGTTGTGGCGCAGCAAAATGCGGAGTCATCGCCACACGCCTTGCAACTGTGCTTGAGTTCGGTGATGTCGCCCTTGGCGTGGCCGGTGACGGTAATGGTGGAATTGCAGCCCGCGCACGCATGTGTGCCGATCAATTCCTTCGGCTGGCCGCCTTCCATCAGAAGCTGCGCGCCCTTCGTGCCCTGCTTTACGCGGGTGACCCACACGGTTTTGCACTTGCTGCACACCATCGCCATCGTGTCGTCATCCTTCAACGCCGCGGCGTCCTTGGTGGTTTTCACTTCCTTGAGCAGCATGAGTTGATGCTCGCCGCCTTTCATTGGCTTCATCGGTTCGTCCGCGCGAACTGTGACTGACATCGCCAAGGCGAATGTCACGATTAAGCCGAGCATTGTTTGATGGACTGTTTTGTTGGTCTTCATTTTTGTTCCTTTCATTTATTTTACTGGTTGTTGTTTGTTTCGGGGCAAACCCACGACATTGGCTTTGTCAGCCACGGCCACAGGCTCAAATGACTTCATCAGGTTCTTTGTCGGTCTTTAACAGTTTGTGAACGATGGCGATCAACTTCTCCGGTCCATCCTGTTTGGAGGCAAAACCTGATGCGCCAGCTTCGCGGGCAAGCCGTTCGTTGCGCCTCACGTCGAACATGGTGGTCGCGATTATGGGAAGCGTGGGAATTCTCGCGTGAAGGGTTTTGATCAGGTCCAGTCCACTGGAAGACTTCAGTTGAATGTCGGTCAGCACGAGGTCTGGCCGGACTGTCACGATGGCGGCGAACGCTTCCGGTGCGTCTTCCGCCTCGCCGCACACGGCCAGGTCGGGTTCGCGTTCCAGCGCCTCGACGATGCTTCGGCGCATCAACTTGTGATCCTCAATGACGAATACTCTATTCTTCACACCACAATCATGACGGGCAGGACGGTTTTGCCCATTGGCGGGAGAGTCAGGCGCAAATAAAGAAAATGCTTATCGGGATAGGAAAAATGCCGCTTGTGTGGCAGCGGTCGAAGCGAAAGCCCGAAAATTGCCTTGAGAAATCGCGCGAGCTATCCGCCCTGTGAGGCAACCCACCGGATGGCGAACCGCTGAAACTCCGGCGTAGTCTTCAATTCCAGCTTTTCTTTGATGTGCATCCGATGCACGTCCACGGTTTTGGGACTGAGATGAAGACGCTGCGCGATTTCGTCTGTGCTCCAGCCTTCGCCAAAAAGGCGCATCACTTCCAATTCGCGGTCGCTTAATTTGGATTCCGGCCCACCGCCTACTTTGCCGGATGGCGCGGCCACGGATTCCAAAATCTTGGCTGACATGCGCGGACTCACGGCGATTTGTCCGTTCAACACGGTGCGGATTGCTGCTACGAGTTGCTCTGGTCCTTCAGCTTTCATCACGTAGCCGCGTCCTCCGGCCCGCAAGACCCGCGCGGCGTAAAGTGACTCCTCTTGCATGGACATCGCGAGCACAGGCAAGCCGGGATGGACGGCTTGAATGTCCTTGATAAGTTCCAGACCATCTTTGTCAGGCAACGCCATATCCATGAGCACAATGTCGGGTTTCAATTTCGCAATGGCCTCCATTGCTTCGCGTGCCGTGCCAGCCTCGCCGCAGACCATCAAGTCTTGTTCACGGCTCAATAAATCGGCTTGCCCACGCCGCATTAGCGGATGGTCGTCCACGAGCAGAATTCTCTTCCACTTTGGCAGGGGTTGGTTTCGCGTTTTTTCTGACATGTCTTGGTCTATTGAGATAGTTTCATTCCATCGGCAACGGGCTTCTCCACAACAAACTTTGGCACGGAGCAAATCACCTCGACGCCCACGGCTGGCTGTGCTTGAACTTGCAACCGTCCCCCCATCAACCTGGCGCGCTGCTCCATCGTGCGAAGGCCGAGACCGGATGAAGCCGCCTGTGGCGAGAAACCGACGCCGTTGTCGCGCACGCGCAACTCCACACCGGCGGAATGTTGTGCCAGAGCGATTTCAATCCGCGTGGCGTGGCCGTGCTTGAGCGCGTTATGCACGGCCTCCTGCGCGATGCGATAAAGGTGGCTGGCCACGGTTTGGTCATGCACCAAGACGAGGTCGGACGCGAACTCAGACGCGATGCCGTGTCTGCTCGAAACGCGCTCGGCCAAATCATCCAACGCCTGAACCAAGCCGTCCGGCTGCGGCGGGACGGCGTAGAGTTCGTGAGACAGGTTGCGTGCTAGTGTGATGGCGGTGGCGAGTTCTTTGGAGAGCTGCCCGGCGATTTCCGCTTGTGGCGCGTTCGCCGATTGCAAATCCCGTTGCAGACCGTTCATCAGGAAAAGCAGTCCGCCGAGTTGCTGACCCAAACCGTCGTGCAATTCCCGCGCGATGCGTCCGCGCTCGCGTTCCGTCGCCGCCGCGAGTGCCTGCTCCAGTTGCCGGCGCTCAGCCTCGCTTTGAGACAAGGCTTCTTCCGCCCGCTTTCGCTCAGTGATGTCGGCGCGGATGGCGATGTATTGGCGAGGTTTGCCCTGTTCGTTGAGGAACGGAACGATGGTCGTGTCCACCCAATAATGCGAACCGCCTCTGGCCTTGTTCTTGATTTCGCCTTTCCAAACTTCTCCACGCGCGATCGTGCTCCACAAATCGCGCATGAATTCCTTGGGATGATGGCCGGAGTTGATGATGCGGTGGTCCTGCCCCAGCAATTCCTCGCGCGAATACTTTGAGATCGCGCAGAACTTGTCATTGACGTAGGTGATTTTTCCCTGCGCGTCCGTTATGGCCACGATGGCGTGTTCGTCGAGCGCGGCTTTCAGTTCGGCCAGTTCTGCTTCGAGGTTTGGGGGATGGGAGCGATTCATAATTTCGTGCCGCGCAGTCGGAGCGCATTGGCGATGACGGAGACAGAACTCAGACTCATCGCCGCGCCCGCGATGATGGGACTAAGGAGCAAGCCGAAGAATGGATAGAGCAAACCCGCCGCGACGGGAATTCCCAGCGCGTTATAGACGAATGCAAAGAAAAGATTTTGGCGGATGTTGCGCATCATCGAACGGCTCAAGGTGATGGCCTTGGCGATGCCACGAAGGTCGCCTTTGACGAGCGTGATTCCCGCACTTTCCATCGCCACGTCAGTGCCAGTGCCCATTGCGATGCCTGCGTGTGCGGCGGCAAGCGCAGGCGCATCGTTGATACCGTCGCCAGCCATCGCAACGATGTGACCTTGTTGCCGGAGTTGTTGAATGCGTTCGTGTTTGTGCTGCGGTTCAACGCCGGCTTCCACTTGGTCGAGTCCGAGTGTTTTGGCGACGGCGTTCGCGGTGCGCTCGTTGTCGCCAGTGAGCATGATGATTTTCAGACCGAGCCGGTGAAGTTGCGCGATGGCTTCGGGCGTGGATGCCTTGATAGGATCGGAAACGGCAAGGATGCCCGCTACCCGCCCGTCAAGGGCAACGAACATCGCGGTTTGTCCCTCGGCTTGTAACGACGCCGCGCTTGGTTCAACGATTTCGAGTGCGCCGACGCCACGCTCTTGTAGAAACCTAAGTTTGCCCACAATCACATTGCGCTCCCCGACTTTGCCAATCACTCCGCCGCCCGTGACGGAATTGAATTCAGTGGCGGGTTGCAGCTTCACGCCGCGCTCTTTCGCGCCGTGAACAATTGCCGCAGCCAGCGGGTGCTCGCTGTTTTGCTCGATTGACGCGGCGTAAAACAACACGCCTTCCTCCCCCATGCCGTTGGTCGGAATCACTCCCGTGAGTCGTGGCTTGCCTTCGGTGAGCGTGCCGGTTTTGTCCACGACGACGGTGGTTACTTTCTCCATCACTTCGATGGCTTCGGCGTTGCGAACGAGCACGCCTTCCTGCGCGCCGCGTCCGATGCCAACCATTACGGACATCGGCGTGGCGAGTCCGAGAGCGCATGGACAAGCGATGATGAGCACAGCGACCGCGTTGACGATGGCATGAGCGAAACGCGGGTCTGGACCGAGCCAAGCCCAACCGATGAAGGTCAACACCGCCACGGCCAGCACTGCTGGAACGAAGTAGCTGGAAACTTTATCGGCCAATGCCTGGATGGGCGCGCGGCTGCGTTGTGCATCGGCAACCATCTGGACGATGCGCGCCAGCACGGTCTCGCTGCCGACGTGTTCGGCTTGCAGGAGAAAACTGCCGGTGGTGTTGAGCGTGCCGCCGGTCACTTTGTCGCCGGTGATTTTTTCCACAGGCAGCGGCTCGCCGGTAATCATGGATTCGTCCACCGAGGTTTTGCCGTCGAGCAGGATGCCATCTACCGGAATTTTTTCGCCGGGCCGCACGCGCAATTTTGCTCCGGCGTGAACGGATTCAAGCGGCACGTCACGTTCCCCGCCGTCCTGAACCACTCGCGCGGTCTTTGGCGCGAGATTCAACAAGGCGCGGATGGCGCTTCCGGTTTTGCTTCGCGCCCGGAGTTCAAGCACTTGGCCGAGCAGCACAAGCACAACGATCACTGCTGCCGCCTCGAAATAGATTCCGACCTTGCCGTCAGGTGCGAGCGAAGTTGGAAAAGCGCCCGGTATGAGCATCACCGCCGCGCTGAACAAATAGGCCGTGCCGACACCAATCGCGATGAGCGTGAACATATTCAACTGCCAGGTGACGATTGAACGCCAGCCGCGTTTGAAGAATGGCCAGCCCGCCCACAACACCACGGGCGTTGAGAGGACGAATTGAATCCAGCGTGACGTGTCCCCCATCACCCAGCTTTCGTGGCGCAGCGAGGGAATTGAGTGCGCCATTGCGAGCAGGAAGACTGGCAAGGCGAGCGCCCCGCCAATCCAGAACCGCCGCGTCATGTCGGTAAGTTCGGGATTTTCTTCCTCCACCGCTGACATGATTTTTGGCTCTAACGCCATGCCGCACTTTGGGCAATTCCCCGGATTACCCTGTTGCACTTCCGGGTGCATCGGGCAGGTGTAAATGACTTTGCCCGTTGTCGGCGAAACCCACGCAGGATTTCGTTCCAATGCCATTCCACATTTTGGGCAATCACCCTGCTTGTCTGATTCCACGCCGGGACACATCGGGCAGAAGTATTTTGCGGCAGGCGAGGGTTTCACTGTTGCGTGTTCGTGGCCGTGATGGGAATGGTCGTGATGTTCGTGACCGCCGCAACAATCACCGTGGACAGGCGCGGATTTGGCCTTGCCGCCGCAACACGAATCCTTGGCGTGGATTGCTGGTTGAGCCTCGGCCAAGAACTTTGTGCGGCAATGGTCGCTGCAAAAGTAAAACGTCTGTCCGTCGCGTTCAGCGTGCAGAGCCGTCGCTTCGTCCACCGTCATTCCACAAATCGGGTCTTTGGTCATGGGTCAGTTTTTCATGAAGTCCATCGCGTCATTTCTGACTCGGTGTGACTTGGAGCGTGAACCGGGCGAACTTGGACACGCCGCCGATTTGGACTTGCGCGTAGAGCCGCATGAGGCCGGGCTGTTCGGGTTGTATATGAAACTCTAGGCTGCCAGCGCCCCGGTCAGTGTCCTTCGTCGGCTCTGCGCCCATCGGGTGGATGTGGACGATGGACTTGTAATCTTCGCCGAAAGCCACGAGATGCGCGTAAGTGGCCATGATGGGTTCAAGCTGAGTGAAGATTTTCCCATCCGGCTGGGTGATTTTAAGTTTGCCCATCGCAGCTTCGCCGACGGTGAGTTTGGTCTTGTCGAACACGACTTCGTATTTCAACCTCTCCACCTCGTCCACCGTCTTGATTTCTCGCTCGGTGATGGGTTCGCCTTGCGTCGAGGCGGCTATGTCCGTCATGGAATACTCTTGCGCGTCCGAAGCCACGGGGAGCAAGTCTGCCCAAACGCGATAAGCCCCTGGCTTGCGCGGCGTGAAGCTGAAGGCGTATTCACCCGGCGTGCCGGTCGGCACGGGGTGTTCGTGATGATAATCCGTCAGGCTCTGGTCGTTGATGAGCAGGTGAATCTTTTTTGTGTGCGCATCCTTCAAGTCCGAGAGCAGCACTGGCGAACCATCCCTCTTGGCAAGACGCAAAACGGCTTCGGCTTTTTGGCCCACTTGCAAGGGTGCTTGGGTGGTGACGGTGGCTTTAAGCGTCGGCTCTGCGGCATGGCCGCCGTGTGCGCCTTCTTTGTGTCCCCCGCTCGCGGCCTCCTTCAAGGTCATGCCGCACTTGGGGCATTTGCCGGGTTTGTCCTGCACAACGTCGGGGTGAGCGGGGCAGGTGTATTTCGCGGCGGCGGCGTGTTCGTGGCCGGGCTGTTCGCCGGAACTGTGTTCGTGATGGCTGCGGTTGCACGCGGTGAGCGCCAGCACAACGGCCAGCACGGAGAGAGGAAGGAGCAATGTTTTTTTCATGGATTTGGAGTGTTGAGTTCTTGCGCGGCGAGCGGACAACTAGAGTCGTCCACCCGCCGCCGTGATCGTGTTAGTGGTTATGCGTATGAGGAGCGGGGGACTGGCTGGAATTGTCTTCCATGCTGGCGCAGCCGGTCAGCGCCAACCCCGCCGCCAACATCGTGAGTAGGAGGGTAATTTTGATCTTCATGTTTTAATGGGAGAAAACTGCTCGCGCGCGGTTCTCGCATTCAATGTTTGTGTTCGTCCTTCTTGAGCACGAGTTTCATTCCACACTTGGGGCAGTCGCCCGGCGCGTCTTTCACCACGTCTTCGTGCATTGGACAGGTGTATTGCTGTGCATGGTCGCCGCCCGCCGGCTTGATGCCGAATTGCGTCTCCAAGACTTTGATCAGGCCGTCCAACTTTTTCAGGTTGGCCTCGGTCTTGGCTTGGTCATTGGCGTCGCCGGACTCGTCGAGGTCGCCAGCGAGCTTGGCGATGTTCTTGACCGTGCCTTCGACCTGCTTCTTTTTGTCGGCGGCGGCTTTCGCAGGGAGCGCATTGGCGAGGTCGCGAATGGCGAAGGCGTGATGATGCACGTCGGCCAGTTTTTTGTTTTTCACCGTCTCGGCGAGTTCCATGTGATCTTCGTGAATCGCTTTGAAAATGCCTTCGACCGTATCGGGGATTTTTACTTTCTCTGCTTTCTCATCCTTCTCCTTGTCGTCAGCCAGCGCGCGCGTGGCCGTGGTGAGGCTCATCAAACCGATGGCAGCGCAAAGCCCCATCGCCAGTAGTGTTTTTGTTTTCATAGTTCTTTTGCTCTTGTTGTTGCTCCCCGAACTCCGCCGTGACACCGGTTTCCGCCGACATGGCGGGGGCGTTCTGGTTTTGGGTTCGGGAAATTGTTTTGCTTCAAATCAAATGTTGTCGTGGAATTTGCATTCACCTGCGGTGTGAGGGGTATTCAACAACTCCTCAATTGTGTCATGGAGCGGAGTGAGGTCCGCTGATTTCCAGAGGATGCGATCTACACCCACCGCTCGGAACTGGGTTTCCACATCGGCGGAAAACTGCGCAGCAAAGACGATGATCTTTCCGGGATAGCCCGTCTTGCGGAGTGTCGTGAGCCACTCTACCCCCGTGAGTTCGGGCATTACCTGGTCGCTGATTATCAAATCGAAATAGCCCGGGTGCTTGAGCACGCAGCGGAGCGCTTTCACACCATTTGCTACGGTCTCGACCTCATACCCCTTTTCGGTCAGATACCGCGTAATGAGGATGGACGTCATCTCATCATCCTCGGCATGGAGAATGCGTCCGCGCGGGATCTGGACAGCGTCTGCATTGTTTGTCGCGGTAGTCATCGTTCGGTGCGATTTTGCCCGCTTACCACAATCAGCACGGAGTTATGACCTCCATACGGATTGGGAACTTGCTCCGGCGCTGACGGGTCGCAGGTCCAAATGCCGTCCACCACGAGCTGGTATTCATAGCGTCCGGGCGGCAGCGCCAATTCCTTGCCCCATCTTCCTTTGCCAAGAGCAATCATGGGCGTTGTGTTGGGATTCCAGTCGTTAAAAGTTCCGGCGATGAACACGGCTTGTGCCTGTTCATGGTTGAACTCGATTCGCACCGGGTGCGGCTGGTTCTTTTTTGGTTTCATAATTTTCCTTTCGTGTTTCCTTCCCCAGCATCAACCGTTTCAACTGCGGATGCGTGGACTGCGTGTTGGGGGACATTTTTCGCACCGCTGGCTGGCAAAGCTGGGATGGCATCCAGCGGGTCGGTCTGATCGCGCACGATGTATTTCTCGGCGGCGCGGCGACCGAACTTGAAGAACACGGCCGGTGTCACCGCCATGTCGAGAAGCGTCGAACTGATGAGTCCGCCGAGAATGACAACTGCGACCGGATACAAAATCTCTTTGCCCGGCTGGCCCGCCGCGAGGACGAGCGGAACGAGCGCCAACCCTGCGACGGCGGCGGTCATCGTCACGGGCACGAGCCGTTCGAGCGAGCCGCGCACGATCATCTTCTCGTCAAACTTCTCGCCCTCGTGCTCCATCAGGTGGATGTAGTGCGAAATCATCATGATGGTGTTGCGCGAGGCGATGCCGGCCAGGGTGATGAGGCCGACGAGCGTGGCGATGGAAACTTTGCCGACCATGAAGTAGGTCAGCGCCAGCCCGCCGATGAAGGCCAGCGGGATGTTCAGCAGAATTTGCGCGACAATCATCGTCGAGCGGAAGTGCGAAAAGAGGACCAGGAACATTGTCGCCAACGTCACGATAGAAAGGATGCCGATGAGCCGCGTGGCTTCCTGTTGGCTCTGGAACTGGCCTTCGTAGCTGATGAAGAAGCCGGCCGGCAGGTGAACCTTCTCGGTGATCTTCTTTTGAATTTCCGTGACGACCGCCCCAAGGTCGCGCCCTGAAACATTGGCCTGAACGACGATGCGGCGCTGGACGTTTTCGCGATTGATGATGTTCGGGCCTTTGCTGTCGCGCACGTCAGCCAGCAACGCCAGCGGCACTTTCTGGCCCTTCTCGGTGTCCACGAGCATTTCGCTCATGGCCTTCAC
>JACPYM010000121.1 GCA_016196035.1 Acidobacteriota bacterium
CAGCCCCGCGGGGTTGCCGAACTCGGCGGCCTCGGCGAGCTTGAACACCGCACGCCGCTTCTCGTCGTTCGGCTGCGACACCCACGCCTCCGCCGCGTCGAGCACCGCCGCCTGCTTCGGCGGCGCGGCGCCGTAGAACTTGCGGGCGCAGACGCACGCCCACCAGATCGCCTCGCGCCTCGGCAACGCATGCGCAGCGAAGTGGGCCGCGTCGGTGTAATGCTTGGCGGCGATGAGACGCTCCAGGAACGGCTTCGGCAGATCCTCCGGCTTCAGCAGCGCGGCGGCTTCCTTGCTCAGCTCGAAATTCTTGCACACATCCGCCGCCCGCGTCACGCTCATCGATTGGCCTCATGGTCGTGGGATAGGATTGCGATCCAATGCCAGTAGCGCAGGATAATGGAGGAATACACAACCGCCATGGTGAGTTGGCGATAGGAAGAAAACCTGCTTCAGCTGATCAGCCCCAAAGTGGCGCAGCTGAAAGAGCCGTCTCCTACCAGAATGACTGTTACCACACATTCAACTGGAGGAAACGGCTCATGAGCGTGAAAGCGGCGAAGCCCGATGCCAAATCATTCATCGATAGTCTACATGAACTGCTCACCCCGGCAATCTGGAAACAAGCGGAGCAAACGCGGCAGTCGAAACGAGCTTTGCCACGGTGGAAGACGCAGCCGTTGGTTCTCACCTTGTTGGTGATGACGTGGTGTTGCGGGGACTCGCAGGCAGAACGCTTTGAGACGGCCCGCGGGTTTGCCACGGTTTGCATGCCCAGGCGCCGGCGGCCCGGCAAAAGCGTGCAGGGTTTTCAGAATGCGTTGGCGAAGTTGCCGACCCGCGTGTTGCGGGTGATCGCTGCGGGCCTACGGCGGCGTTTGCTGGGCTTGCTTGATTTGAAATGCGATGGCTTCTTCGTGTTCGGCTGCGACGGTTCGAGCATGGAAACGCCGCGGGTGGAGGAATTGGAGCGACGGCTCGATCCGGCTTTGAAAAAGCAAGCTCGTTCGCAGGTATGGGTGACGGCGTTAGTGCATCTGCGGACGGGGCTTTTATGGTCGTGGCGGTTGGGCAAGGGCTACAGTCGGGAACGCGATCATCTGAAGAGGATGCTTTCGACACTGCCGGCCTTCGCCCTGATCGTCGCCGACGCGGGCTTCAACGGCTACGATTTGGCCGGTGCGATCACGCAAGCGGGCGCATCGTTCTTGATTCGGATGTCGGGCAAGGATCGGCTCTACACGGAGCAAGCGGTCGTCATCGAGAAGTTCAGCGAAGGCGAAGTATTGCTGTGGACGCAGCAGGCACAGAAACAGCAGTTGCGGCCGGTGCGGGTTCGGCTGATCCGCATTCGCGCGAAGGACAAGCGCGACGTTTGGCTGTTGACCAATGTGCTGGACCGCAAGCGTCTAACGGCGGAGATGGCGAGCCGCTACTACCGTTGGCGTTGGGAAAACGAGGGGCTGTTCCGCACGTTCAAGCGGACGTTGGCCAAGGTGCGGTTGCAGAGTCGCACGGTCCGCCTGGTTCATCGCGAAGCGGAGGGCGCCTTGTTGGCGACGCAGATTTTGCTGGCCCAAGGCGCCCGGTCGCTGGGCAGCGGCGCAAACAAGAAGCAGCCGCAACGCTGCAGCCCACGCAAGGTGTTGCTGGTGATTCGCGACGTGATCCTCGGCAAGATCGGCATCCGCAAAGAAGCGTATCGTAAGCGCTTGGCGAAGGCGTTGCGTGAGGATCGCAGGCGCACGAGTTCGAAAGTAAAGCGTGAGTGGCCGTTGCGGGCGCAACATAAGCCACAGAAGCCGCCGCGTTTCCTCATGATGACACCACCACAGAAAACGTTGGCGCAACAGCTGTTACGAATGACCACGTAGGATAAAGCGTTGTGGCATTGGATCGGAATCCTATCCCACGTTAGGAGCATCCACATGGGTTGGGTTGAAGGACGCTTCGAAGAAAACTTCCTCGTCACCACGCTCGAGCAAGGCATCGCCTGGGCGCGCGAATCGAGCATGTGGCCGATGACGTTCGGCCTGGCCTG
>JACPYM010000122.1 GCA_016196035.1 Acidobacteriota bacterium
AGCCCCGGCATCTGTTTTAAGGTAGCCGTGACTACGGTCACGGGTCGTGCGACAAGAGAAGGAGTTTTGGTAGACACCTTCTTTCTGGCAAACGACCCTTTTCATTTCATTGCTACCCCGAAAAATGTCCACAGTATTGCTTGATTACGGCAAAACTGAATATCTCAAATTTTGTGGGGGTCTGGTTGATGTGTTCGCTGACTACCTGCAAAAAGCGCGCACTGTCCGCCGCCAAGTCAGCTCTGAACGGTTGCTCCCCAAGCAAAGGAATTAACCCGAGTCGTTCCTCAACATGTTGCTTTATTTTTTCCGGGATCCACTGAACAAGCATTTGCGCTTGTGTGGTGAATGGCGGAAGCAATTCAAATCTCAGGTCGTCGAGCGGCTTGAGCACACCATATCTGGTTAAGTCGCGCGACGGGTAGGCGCTCTCGTATCTTCCGCCAAGGTGCACGTCGTGCTTGAGGAGGTCTTTCATGCGCCGCACGGCGTTCTCGTAAGCCTTTCTGATCTCGTCGGAGGAAAACACGCATTGCCCGTGCGCGCAGTAATCAATAACCAAGCCAAGAGTCAGCAAAGGAAAAATGGCCTTTGTCTGCGACCGCTTAAGCATTCGGGCGATAACTTCCTTTGTGGGTTCTTCGTCGCTCATCGGCATGGCAGGCAATCCTTCAGGTGACATTCAATCAGCCTGATCCCAACACAAAGAGTACCCGTCAATTCCGCCTCGTTGAAACACGGAGTCTGCGGGGACGATTATTTGTCTGACTTGCTCAAATTTCGTATAGACAGTTCCGGCTTTGCAAAGTTTATAGCGATCCTTGGCGGCATCAAGACGCAGGTCGTAAATAAGCCAAGCCAAGTCCGCTTGCTCCCGATCAACCAGCGGCAATGGCGGTAAACTCTCATAAAAGCTGCGATGCAACGCTACGGCTTGCTTCTTGCCCCAAGCGTGGAAGATGCCGCCTTTGAAACCTAACCGCCAAGCGAGTTGTTTCCGCAAAGATAGCTGGTAATCGGGGCAAGGGTAGTTCGCCCAATCCATCACGGCCTCGGCATCCAGTCCTTGCAGAAAATGCTCAACAGGTGCGCGCACATTGCCGGAAATATGTACGGCTTGAATTTCGAGCGAGCCGAAATCCGTGATCCTGCCGCGTTCATCATAAGCCATCAAAACTACATCAATGTTGCCCGCCGGCTTGCCGTGCCGGTCGTTGATCTGCACTTCGACCAAAGATGTCCACTGTACATCCGGTGGGAAGAAAAAAGCCGCTGCCTCATCGGCGATCAGCCAATCTTCACGAATGCGCACAGGGCAGGTAATGGCAATTGCTTCACCGTCGAAAACACTGCACACGCCCAGCGGATCATTGGCTTTGTCTTTCGTACAGTAAAGACGCTTCTTGCGGTGGCGCAATGCTTCAGGCGAATTGTTGCTGGCCGGAAAGCCGAAAACCTCTGCCAGTGGATGTTTGGTCAATGTTCGCTCCTTTGATTTCATTTCAGCCGCCGCCGCACTATATCCAGCGCCGCATTCACCGCCAACGAACGAATAAACTGCCGATCACCCGGAAACACCAACCGCCGCGCTTTGCTCTCGTTTGCATCGGCCAGCGCAATGTAAACCAGGCCAACCGGCTTCTCTTCACTTCCGCCGCCCGGCCCGGCGATGCCTGTGATGCCGATACCGAGCGTGGTTCCGGCGCGCGCGCGGATACCCGCTGCCATTGCTTCGGCAACCGGTTCGCTGACCGCGCCGTGTTGTTCGATGAGTTCGCGCGGCACGCCGAGCAGATCAATCTTGGCTGCGTTGGCATACGACACAACGCCTTCGATGAAGTAATCCGAACTGCCCGCGACTTCGGTCAGGCGTCCGGCGAGCAGGCCGCCGGTGCAGCTTTCCGCTGTCGCCAGCGTGGCGTGGTTGATGCGCAGCAAATCGCCCACGACTTTTTCGAGCGGTTCGTCTTCTTCGGAATACACGTAATCGCCCAGCACGTCGCGCAGCTTCGCGGCGAGTTCAGCTAATAACGACGCGGCTGCGGCTGCGGCGCGCGCTTGCGCGGTCAGGTGCAATTCGAGCTGGCCGTCTTTGAACAGAATCGTCGTCGCCGGGTTGGTGTATCGCGTATAAACCGGCGCGGCCAACGCATCGCACTTCGATTCGGTCAAACCGTAGATGCTCAGCTTGTGCCGCAGGATGTAAACGTCGCCGACGCGCTGTTTCAGCACGGGCGCAACTTGTTCGGCGAACATCGGCTTCATTTCGCGCGGTGGGCCGGGCAAGAGCGCGACCGTGCAATTGCCCTGTTCAATCAACTGTCCCGGCGCGCTGCCGTGTTCGTTGGGCAAGACTTGCCCGCCCGCGAGCGCCATCGCTTGGCGCACGTTATTCGGCGTCATCTCGATATTGCGCCGGGCAAAGCGCGTCTTGATGCGTTCGAGCGAGGGTTCGTGAATTTCCAACGCGCGGCCCAGCACGCGCGCAAAGACTTTCTTGGTGATGTCGTCTTCGGTCGGCCCCAGCCCGCCGGTCGAAATGATGATTTCCGAACGCCGCAGCGCATCGCGGATGGCTTCTTCCAACCGCAACTCATCATCGCCGACGACGGTCTTGAGTTTGACCTCGACGCCCAGCGCGTTGAGTTGTTCGGTCAGCCAAAGCGAATTGGTATCCACGCGAAAGGGCGTGAGCATTTCGGAGCCGATGGCAAGTATCTCTGCGTTGAGCATAGCAGTTAGTGGTTAGTAACCGGTTTAGGTGAACAGCCACAGCAACAATGACAAACCCGCCGCCGCGTACACACCCGCGATGACATCGTCCATCATCACGCCCACGCCGCCGGTCAGCGTTTGCAGCCGGTTGATCGGGAACGGTTTGAAAATATCGAAGAGCCGGAAGAGTGCGAACCCGGCGATCAGCGCCCATTTCAAATTCCCGCCCAGTTGCGGCAGATAAGGCGCGATCAACGTGAAAGCGATCAATTGCCCGGCGACTTCGTCAATCACGATCTGGCTGGCGTCTTTGCTTTCAAAGACAGTTTCGGCGCGCGTGCCCGCCCAGATGCCGATCCAGGTGAAAAACAGGCTGGCGAGCAGGAGCGCGTTTTGCAAAAGCAAAATTTCAGATTTGAGATTGGCGATCAGGCCATAGGCAATGGCAACACCAACCACTGAGCCAAACGTGCCGGGTGCTAACGGAATCAGCCCCGCGCCAAAACCCGTGGCAATGAATACGGCGAGTGCATCCACCGGGCCGTTGATCTTCATCACTTTGCCGCGCTTCGTTCGGCTTTCAGCGACTTTGCTTTCGATCATCACAAAAGTACAGCAACCTTTCCAGGTTGCTGCTGTTTCCTCAATAAGTATGCTGCCGAGTCAACAGCAACCTGGAAAGGTTGCTGTACAACGTCACACGATCCGCGCCACCAAATCGTATTCGTGCGCCTCGGTGATCTCGATCTCGATAAAATCGCCGGCCTTGCCCGCGAAGCCCTCCGGCACATCGTTGATCAGAATATGCCCGTCCACCTCTGGAGCTTGCGATTCCAGCCGCGCCTGCAAGAGCAAATCGGTTTCCTGCGAAACGCCTTCCAGCAAGGCGCGGAAGCGGCGGCCAATCAACGCCTTGTTCTTGCGCTTGGAAATTTTGGCCTGCTCGCGCATCAGCTTCGCCCGCCGTGACCGCATCACCCGCGCGGGCACCTTGCCGTCCAACTCAAAGCCGTGCGTGCCCTCTTCGTCGGAATAGGTGAACACGCCCACGCGGTCGAATTCGATGGCGCGCACGAAGGCCAGCAACTCTTCAAAATCTTCATCCGTCTCGCCGGGAAAGCCGACGATGAAGGTCGTGCGCAACGCGATGCCGGGCACGGTTTCCTGCGCGCGTTGTAACAGCTTTTCCAGCAACGGGCGATTGCCGCCGCGCCGCATGCGTTTGAGCACCGCTGCGCTGGCGTGTTGCAACGGCATATCCAGATAGCTGCACACCTTCGGTTCTGCCGCCATCACTGCCAGCGTGGCGTCGCTCAAGCTGTTCGGATAGGTATACATCACACGAATCCATTCGATGCCATCCACGCGCGCCAACGCCGTCAACAAATCGGCCAGCCCGTCTTTCAAACCCAAATCCAAACCGTACTGCGTCGAATCCTGCGAAATCAAAACCAGTTCTTTGACGCCTGCCGCCGCCAGTTGTTCGGCCTCGCGCACAAGCGAAGCCGCGCGGCGCGAACGGTATTTGCCGCGCATTTGCGGGATCGCACAAAACGCGCAGGTGTGATCGCAACCCTCGGCAATCTTCACGTAGGCAAAATGCTTCTGCGTCGCCAGCACGCGCGGCGAATTTTCGTCGTAAAGGTAGGTCGGCAACCCGCGCGTCATCCAGGCATTCGACGCCACAAAGGCGGCGTCCTGTGCGGCAACGGCAGCCGGATCAACCGCCGCCACGATCTTTTCGATCTCGCTGGTGCCGAGCACGGCATCCACTTCGGGCAACTGGTTGAGCAAGTCTTGACGATAGCGTTCGACCAGACAGCCCGCGACGACCAGGCGTTTCAGCTTGGCCGTCTCTTTCAACCCAGCCATTTCAATGATCGTGTTGATGGACTCTTCTTTGGCCGACTGGATAAAGCCGCAGGTGTTGACCACCATCACGTCGGCCTCTTCGCGCACGGTGGTCAATTGGTAGCCGTGTTGTTGTAACTGGCCCATCATCACTTCGCTGTCCACCAGATTTTTGGGACAGCCGAGGCTGACAAAGCCGATCTTTTGCATTTCAGATTTCATCTTCTACTTCTTCATCCAATTCCAACGCCGCCTTCAGCGCCCGATTAAGTTCCTTGATCTTTTCCGGTGAAAGCGCCCCGATATAATTGGTCAAAACCGGTTTCGCCAAACTGACCAGATCATCACAATGGATGCTGCTTTCGTGCTTCAACCCTGCATCAACCCCAACACAAACTTGCGTCGCAAACCCATCGTATTGCGAGTAGACCGGCGCGCAAATCACAGAAGAAAAGCTTGAATCAATCAGCATCTGGCGGCTGACGATTACAAAAACCCGGCTCCGTTTGGGGTCTCTGCGCGTTGGCTTTGGCACTCGATAAAGCTCTCCGCGTTTCATAGCTCAATTTGATAGTCGAGCACATCCATTGCTTCGGCGTTAAGCCTGTCAGCGTTGCGATTGATGATTTCCAGTTCTCTGGCCTCACGCTCTCGCTTCGCTTGCCGTTTCGCATTGGCGGCGAGCGCCGTGATCAACCTCAATTCGACACGTTCGCCTTCCGCCAAACTCAGCGGTTTGATCGGACGTAACACGCCGTGCTCATAAATTGCTTCGATCTGCATAATCACTACCTCGTTCTTCAACATTTTCCCAGCCACGCCTGCTGTTGAGCTTGAACAATTTCCGCTCCTGTTTTCACAGCTTGGCGTTTGCGACCGGGCACTTTTAACAGCTAGCGCATCGTAGCGGTTCACGCGGCACCCACGCAACCAAGCCACTCGCCAAACTTCGCTTGCTGTTAGATGAGTGGGAAAAGGGACAGGCCAAGCAACACCCCAAAGGCGAAAGGGGGGCAGGATTGGCATCCTGCTCCCCTTTTTTCTTTGCTATGTCCAGATAATGGCTGGGAAATCTATTGAACTTGAATGGATTCGATGTAGCGCATCAACGCATACACGTTCCCAATCGCCGTCATTTGTGAACTGCTCCGCTCTTTGAAGTAACGGCCCCACACCGGCATTTCCCGGCTGCCGTGTCCACCGACATACACTTCACCATCAATGATGTTCCGCATCTTCAAAGCCGGAAATTTACCGTCCTTGTCTTTTGGAATGCGAGTCAAATCTGGTAACGGAGCTTTTAAGGCCACTGCCGTTGGCCCACCGCCTTTGCCATCCTCACCGTGGCAACTTGCGCAATAGGTCATATACAACTGTTTGCCATGGGCATTTTTATCTTTCCCCTGTGCCGTAACGCCGCTGGATGTAATGACAGAAAGCGCCAGCGCAACCGCGAATCCTAGCACTGCCACTGCAATCATTCTTCGCAACATAAGTGCCTCCTTCTGATGGCTCCTGGCCGCTTCGCTCCAGAGGACGCAAACAACTTTTCTCTGTTTGGTTAAGCAGGCTCTCGCCTTTCTCCTCAATGCCGGAAGCGAAGCAACCAGAATTGTTTTTGTTGCTCTGCTCAACCGCTGCTGAGAAGAGCAAGCAATGTGCCAAGTTGGTTTTTGGAAAGAGTTGGCTAAATCCGCGCGGAATGGTTGGGTGGGCAGAGATTTTGCGCAGTTGGTGGGGAGAAATCACTACGGCGCAGCGATGGTTACGGCAGGGGGTCACCGTGCGAAGTTGCGGCCTTGAGCACAGATTCGTCTATCTCGATTTCTTCCGGCGGCACAATCACGACCTGCCCGTTCTCCCACACCGACACCGGATTGCCCAGCCGTTTGTGCCGCCACAATGCGCGCTGTACGGCTTGTTGAAAAAGCACTTCGACCTCTTTGCCGTGTATGCTAAACAACCCTTCGGTTAGTCACGCTCCGTTATTCATTTTGCCGCCTCACAGAAGCCTACCCACAAGTCAGGCACGTAAACGAGCATGATTCGTCCGGCTTCGACCGCGACGGCTTCTGCGCGAAACGCCGATAACCTGGCGGCAATCGTATCGGCGTTGATGAACTCCAACACACCAAGCTTGTCGCGCAAGAGGATTGGCGTGAGTGTGGATTTGTCCGCGCCGTTTGAGCCGGCAATAACCACGACTTGTGGATATGATGAAGCCATTCAGAGCGCCATCACTTTTGGCCAACGCCCGCAAAGTAGCCTTCACGATGCCGCGCCAACAGACCTTTCACCTTGTATTTTGCCTCTACCTGCGGAGCCAAACGAACCTTCACTTTTGTAAACCCTTGTCCAGTCTGCGGCGATGGATTAAACCCGAGTACGTATTGGACACGCAATTCAACAGCAACAGCCTCAAAAGCCGCCTGCAAGCCAGCTACATTTACCGGATGAAAAGCCCTTCCACCCGTCGGCTTGGCAAAATTCTCCAGCATTTCACGCCCTCCACCAACCTCCATGGCAAAGTTGGGACTATCTGTACGGCTCAAATGCAAGCTCCCTAAATTGATCGAATAGGTTTGCACTTCGTTTTCCTGTAATTCCTGTTTCAAGCGCTGTGGCGTAATGCTTTTGATATTGCTGTCTATTGCATTATCAACTCCATCACTCAAGAGAATAACGGCTTTGCCTGACTTGGTGCCGCGTCTAGCTTGGCCGAGGCCAAAAAAACAAGCGTCGCGCACAGCCGTCTGCCCTCCGGGCTTCTCTTTGGCCAAGTCTGTCAACGTAACTGCGATGGCGGATTGGTCGTGTGTCCAATCCAAAAGCAAGCGCGGTTCCCGGCTGAAACTCGCGATCAAATATTCATTGTCCGGATTTGCGACTTGAATAAAGCGTTGCACTGCTCCTGCTAGAAAGCTGAACCGGTTGACTTTTGAATTGCTGGTTTCCATCGAGCCTGAAATGTCCACCAGAAAAACCACGCTGTAAGGCTCATCCCGCTCGCTGAAATAGCTGATGGGCCGAACGGCTTTCCCGCTCTCAATCACAAAATCCTCGCGGTGCAAGTCAGGCACGTAGCGTCCTAAGCCGTCCGTTACCGTTATTCGCAATTTGACTGCCGCGGAGCGTTCCGGCGTGGATTCCGGTTTAGGCGGCCCTTGCTGCTGCCGCTGAATCAGTGGCTGAGCACTTGTCAGCGAGAAGAAAAGCGGGATCAACAGTGCGCTGGTCAACTTATGATTGTGCGTTCTCATCGCATCGCTCCTTTCTTGATTTCACAGTTTCTCCAACCCCGCAAACTTCGCAATCAACTTCTTATGCCCATACCCCGGAAAATTCACCGTCAGCTTCGCATCTTCCCCTTCACCTTCTACTTTGACGATCAAGCCCTGCCCGTATTTCGCATGGCGCACGCGTTGATTGGCGCGGAAGTTGGAAGTGCTCTTGCGCGCTTCCGGCTGGCTGGCTTTGGATTCAAAGGCCGAGGCGTCAACCTGCTTGCCTTGCTTGGCGAAGAACTCTTTGACGCCTTCGGTGTTGTTGTAGGTCTTCCCCTGGAAATTGCTCGTAGGTTTTGGCGGCGCATTGTAAGCCTTTGGGTACGGGGTGGCTGTCAATGAGCGTCCGTGGGCTTTGTCCGGCAACGCGCCATACTTGCCGCCCGTGCGCAACCAGCTTGAACCTTGCGAGAGGTCTTCGAGCAATTCGCGCGGGAATTCGTTGAGGAAGCGTGAGGGTTCGGACGGCATCTCTTCGCCGTAGACGCGCCGCTTCATCGCGTGCGTCAGGTACAGATATTTCTCGGCGCGGGTGATGGCGACGTAAGCCAGGCGGCGTTCCTCTTCGAGTTCGGCCTGGTTGTCGCGGGCGCGCGAGTGCGGGAAGAGGTTTTCTTCCAGTCCGGCAATAAACACCAGCGGAAATTCGAGGCCCTTGGCGGCGTGGATGGTCATCAGGGTGACTTGGGCTTCGGATTTGATCTGGTCGGTGTCGGCGACCAGCGCGGCGTGATCCAGAAAGTCGCGCAGCGTTTCGCCTTGCGTATTCGATTCGGCGGCGGCGTTGACCAATTCTTCCAGGTTGAGCAGCCGCGCTTCGGCTTCGTCGCTGCCGTCCTCTTTCAGCGCGCGTTCGTAACCGGTGTCAATCACGGCGGCTTTGACGATCTCGGTCAGGTCGGGTTCGGTCTGCGCCTTGGCAATCAGCGTGGTGACGATGTCGCGGAAGGATTTCAGCGCGTTGGTGGTGCGCGCTGGCAACAGGTTCTGTTCGACGATCAGGCCGATGGTTTCCCAATGCGGGACGCCGAAATCTTTGGCGCGGCGTTCGATGTCATCGAGCGTCGTTTTGCCGATGCCGCGCGCGGGCGTGTTGATGACGCGTTGCAGGGCGATGGAATCGTTCGGATTCAGGGCCAGTTTCAAATAGGCGATCACGTCTTTGACTTCGGCGCGTTCGTAAAAGCTGAAGCCCCCGACCAGGTTGTAACGCAAACCGGCGCGGCGGCAGGCCTCTTCAAACTGGCGCGATTGCGCGTTGGTGCGATAGAGGACGGCGGCGCGCAGCTTGGGGTCGCGCAACAGGTGATCTGAAATCTTGCCGACGACAAAGCGCGCCTCCTGATCGGCGTCGTACAGTTGGGCGTAACGCACTTTCTCGCCGGTCTCTTTATTCGGGCGCAGTACCTTGTCGAAACGTTGCGTGTTATTGGCGATGACCTTGTTCGCGGCGGCCAGGATGGTGCCGGTCGAACGGTAATTGTCTTCGAGCTTGATGGTCTTGGTGCCGGGAAAGTCGCGCTCGAAATTGAGGATGATGTTGAAATCGGAGCCGCGAAACTTGTAGATGGATTGCGATTCGTCGCCGACCACGCAATAGCTGCGATTGCGCCAGAAATCATCGGGCTTGCGGTCGTGCAGCAGCGCGTGATTGCCCTCGACCAGCAGTCGCGTCAGCGTGTACTGAATGCCGTTCGTGTCCTGAAACTCATCCACCATCACGTGGCGGAATTTGTTGTGGTAATAGCCGCGTACCTGTTCGGAATGCCGCAGCAATTGCACCGCGCGAATCAGCAGGTCGTCGAAATCCAGCGCGTTCGATGACGCCAGCCGCTGTTCGTAAAGCGCATAGACGCGCGCGATCATGCGCTCCTTTTCATCGCGGACTTCGGCGCGCCGGGCATATTCGTCGGGGTCTTCGCTGCGGTTTTTGGCCGCGCTGATGGCGCTGCTGGCCTGGCGCGGCGTCAACACCTTGTCGTCAAAGCCGCAATCGCGGATGCACTGTTTCAACAGCCGCTGTTGATCGTCGCTGTCATAAATCGTGAACGAGCGCGTGTAGCCTTTTTCCAGCTTGTCAATGTCGCGCCGCAGGATGCGCACGCAGAGCGCGTGAAAGGTCGAGAGCAGCGGCGAACTGGTTTTCGGCCCGTCGCCCAACAGTTTCTCTACGCGCTCTTTCATCTCGCCGGCGGCCTTGTTGGTGAAGGTCACGGCCAGGACGTTTTCGGCCCGCACGCCGCAATCGGCCACCAGGTGCGCGATGCGAAAGGTGATGACGCGCGTCTTGCCGCTGCCCGCGCCCGCCAGCAAAAGCATCGGGCCGTCCACCGTCGTGACGGCTTCGCGCTGTTGGGCGTTGAGACCGGCGAGGTAATCCTGCTTCACTTTTGGTTTCGGCGGCGCGGCGGCTGGCGCTTCCCAATCCGTGGGAAAGTCGGGCGGCGCTTCAGCAAAATCCGCCGGAAAGTCGGCGGGGAAATCGGGCGGCGCGTCGTTGAGCCAGGCAGGCGATTCATCCGCCGCAGGCATGTCGAAAAAAGACGCCGGCGTGGCGATGACCGGCGGGGTAAAAACCTTAGGCGTGGGTTTCGCTTTCGGTTTTACCGGCGGCGCGCTGGGGGTGTTTGCGTCTTCGTCACCCGCCGGTAGTTCGCCGTTCGTGAGCGCCTGCAATTTGTCGAAGAGAGGATGATTCACTGCTGCTTTCCTTTTTTCCTGCTTGCTGGCGGTGTCTTGGCACTCTTGTAATCCGACCCGCTCACTTGCGGATCGTCAAACGCCTTCATCACCGGCGGCAACTCCGGTTCGGGCCGCATTTGACCGCCCTTGCTGATCGCCCAACGCTGCAACCACGAGATGCCAACCGGGCCGGTGTAAGTGTCGGGCAAGCTGTACGCCTTGTCCGTCAACGCTTCTTCCAGCGAGATGAATTGATAGCCACGCCGTTTGAGCAGCGCGACGACCGCGCCGAAATGTTCGGCGTTCAGGGCATTGGCATGCACCAGCAAGGTCTGCTTGATCTCGTAACCCAAAGTATCACGCGACAGCCGTTCATAAAACGCGAAGACCTCTTCCATATATGGCACATAAGCGGCGGCGATTTTTTTCATCGTCGCCGCATCGCCGCGCTGCCGCGCCTTGGCGTATTCGCTGGCGAAGAGCCATTCGGAATTATCAATCGTCACCGGCGCAACGGTGTAGCCGTGGCTGGCGAGGAATTTTTCAAAGGCCTCTTTCGCCGCCAGGTCTTTGCCGGTGTTCAGCGTCGGGTGGCGAAAGTAACGCATCGTCTTGCCGCGTTCGGCCAACAGGCGTTTGGTGACGGCCTCGCCGCGCAAGGTGTCGGCCTGCATCTGCTCAAGCGTGGCGCTGTAATAGCGCAGGTGCGAATAGCTGTGATTGCCCAAATCCAGCCCCGCGTCCAGCCACAGTTTCAACAGCCCCGTGCGCGCCGCAAGCTCGCCGTCGTTGTTGACGTGCAGCTTGCCTTCGTTGACGAAGCCAATGGCGGGGATGCGATTGGCGGTGAGCGTTTGCAAGAGCTTTGCGGTCAGCGCGCGCGCCGTCACTAGGTCGGCTTGTTGCTGCAACGGCAGGTCGTCAATGGTGACGGCGACGTAACGGGGCGGCACCGTCAACGCCTGCGTCCTTTGATCGGCAACAAAAATGGCGGCGAGCAACCCGGCTGCTGCCGCCGTGAGTAACAATCGTTTTGTCATTTGCGGTTCCTCTTCAGGCGGCCTGAAGCAGATGTGGTTGGGGTAACGGTTTGCCATCCTCGCGATAAGTCTCAATCAACAGTTCCAGGACTTCTTCGCCATTCCGCACTGCTTCTTTGTATGTATCACCGTGCGTACGGCAGTTGGCGAACTCAGGCAAAGTAACGATGTACGCCTGATCCTCATCAGACCATTGAATCAACATGCTGTACCGACTCATTTGTTTTGCTCCTTTGCTGCCTGCACGGCTTCCTTTACTTCGCGCTCCTGGTACGGCTTGGCATCCGCCCCGTCTTTGCCTGACAAAACCACGATATTGGGCACGGTTGGATGATCCCAGACGGTGTGGCTGCCTTTGCCCGAACGCCGAACGAATCCGGCCCGTTGCAACAACGCCTTCAATTCTCGCAGCTTCTTCGGCATAAGCCTGAACTCATTGGCAGGTTAATCCGCAATCAGCATCTTCGCAATCGTCTGCTTCTGCATATTCGACGTGCCCTCATAAATCTGCCCGATCTTGCAATCGCGGAAGTATTTCTCGACCGGGTAATCTTTGACGTAGCCATACCCGCCATACAAATTCACCGCCGTCGAAGCGATCTTCTCCGCCACTTCGGACGCAAAGAGCTTCGCCATCGCGGCCTCTTTGATAAACGGCAGCTTGGCGTCTTTGAGCCGCGCCGCGTTGTAAACCATCAAGCGCGCGGCCTCCAACTGCACGGCCATTTCGGAAAGCTGGAACTGCACGCCCTGAAAATCGGCGATGCGCTGGCCGAACTGTTTGCGCTCTTTGACGTAGGCCAACGCGCATTCATACGCGCCCTGCGCCAGGCCGACCATCTGCGCGCCGATGCCGATGCGGCCTTCGTTGAGCGTCTCGATGGCGATCTTGTAGCCCTTGCCCACCTCGCCCAGCACGTTCGCCGTGGGCACGACGCAGTTGTCGAAGAGCAGTTCGCAGGTGGACGACGCACGGATGCCCAGCTTGTCTTCTTTCTTGCCGACGGTGAAACCTGCGTAATCGCGTTCGACCACAAAGGCCGTGATGCCCTTGTAGCCTTTGCTCGGATCGAGGTTGGCGAAGACGATGAAGATGCCGGCCTCGTTGCCGTTGGTGATCCACAGCTTGCGCCCGTTGAGCAGGTAATGATCGCCCTTGTCCTCCGCGCGCGTTTGCAGGGCGAAGGCGTCGGAACCGGAACCGGCTTCGCTCAGACAGTACGCGCCCACCGTGTCGGTCGCCAGACGCGTGACGAATTTCTTGCGCAAGGCCTCGTTGCCGTAAGTCAAAAAGGCATTGATCGTCAACGTGTTGTTCACGTCCACGCAAACGCTCAAGCTGGCATCCACGCGCGCCAACTCTTCGATCGCCAGACAGGCCATGAAAAACGTGCCGCCCTGGCCGCCGTACTCCTCGCCCGGTTCGATGCCCATCAAACCGAGATCAAAACATTTCTGAATGATTTCGGGTTTGAGCTTCTGCTGCTCGTCCATCTCGCGCACGTAGGGCTTGACCTCGGCTTCGGCAAAGGCGCGCACGCTGGCGGCGAACATCTGCTCTTCTTCGGTCAGGACGGAGAGCGGTTGCGGGACGAGTTTCGGGCTTTCTGCGGTTTGTGCTGGTGCCATGAATGACGCTCCTTGTGCTTCGGTGAAGCGGATGAATGAAAAACTGAATGGTGATTCAGGCGGCATCTTAGCGCACGGTTTGGAGCTTTGCCAAAACCTCCTTTCCAGGTGGCAAGGTGCGGCGTAGAATGCGCGGCGGCACGCGCCATTCACTTTCCGATAAATCAGTTTTAACTCTTTTGCCCGCTGAAGAAGAAAGGAATTTTGCCATGTCCAACGCCACTTCACTGCGCAACCGTTGGTGCCTCTTGTTTGTCAGCTTGCTGCTTGCCACCGTAGCTGTTTCAGCGCAAGCCGTTGACCGCGCTAAGCTGTTGCAAGAAATCATCGAGTTGAATTCACGAATTAAAGCCACAACCGACCCAGCCGCCGTCAAAGAGTTGACGGCGCAAGTGCTCCCCAAAGAAAGCCTATTTCTCGCCCCCGCACCAGAAGACCTAGCGCAGTTTTCTACGTTCCTACAACAACCTTATACCGGCATCGTGCGCCTGATGCCGCGCGAGCAATTCGACGGCGTATTGCTAACGCGTGGCGGCGGCTCATATTACTCGTTTGCCAGTCTGGTTCATCAATATGGCTACGGTTCGGATTTGAATTTCTCGGTAAACAATTTCTTGGTCGGCTTTGCTGGCGCAGATTTTGGGATGATCCTGACGCTGGGAAGTGCGGCGGTGGAAACCGTTACGACAGACACGCCTGGGATTAAGTACCTCGCCACCTACACGCCGCCGTTAGATCAAGCCAGTGCGAATGCGGAATATCAACGTGTGCGCGGTTTTTCGGAGGGTGGCTTCAATTATGCTAGCCGCCTCACAGCCACCCTCGGACAAACCTACGTGGTGCGCTCAATTGGTTATCGCGCTGCGGATGTACTGGTGGCCTTCCGGCCTTTCCGCCGTGATACGGATGGCAGCTTGTTGCTGCAATGGAAGTTGTTGAAACGTTATCCGTCACCAAACCTGAATGGTGGTGTGATCGCCAACGTTTCTGCCGCGAGTTTTGCGCATACCAGTTTTGCGCCCGGCAGTATTGTTTCGCTATTTGGCAAAGAGTTGACCGATGGCGTCTATTCCGTCGAAACCACCGCCTTGCCTCAATCCTTTGGTCAAACCCGAGTCAACGTGCAAGACAACTCGTTGAACCGCCGCAGTGGTTTGTTCGCTGGCACACCTGATCAAATCAATTTCCTGATCCCACCTGAAACTGCTGAAGGCTACGGATTGATTTTCGTCACAACGCCTTCTGGCAATTTGTATGGAGAGCTTGTTAACATCACCAAGGTTGCGCCGGGTCTCTTCAGCGCCAACGCCAATGGCAGCGGAGTCGCCGCCGCTGTCGCCCTGCGCGTCAACGGCAACCGACAAACTTACGAGCCAGTCGCGCGTTTCGACAACGCCTTGAAACAATTCGTCGCCACGCCGATTGATCTCGGCACTGACAACGAGCAAGTCGTGCTGTTGTTATTCGGCACTGGTGTGCGGGGACGCACGGCGCTCGAAACCGTCAACGCCAAAGTTGGCGGCGTGGACGCGCCTGTGCTGTATGCGGGCGAACAAGGCGCGCCAGGGCTGGATCAAATCAATGTTTTATTGCCGCGCGCGCTGGCTGGGCGCGGCGAGGTCGAGATTGTGCTAACCGTGGATGGCAAAACCGCAAACGCCGTCCGCCTCAACATCAAGTGAGAACCCAACGATGACCAACCATACTAATCGGCGCGAATTCCTGAAAACATCCGCACTGGGCGCAGCCGCAACGCTGCTCCCCAACGAAACACTGCTGGCGGCACCCGCGCAAAGCCAGCTCAAAAAATCGGTACTCATCGGCATGCTGCCCAAGACGCTGAGCTACCTCGACCGTTTCAAACTAGCGCTGGACACCGGCTTTGAAGGCATCGAGATGCAAACCGTCAGCGATCCCAAAGAAGCCGACGAGATCAAAGCGGCTTCCGACAAGGCCAAGCTGCGCATTCATTCGGTGATGAACATGGGCCATTGGGAATGGCCGTTTTCCAGCGCCAACCCGGCGGACATCAAACGCGGCCACGAACGGATGGAGACTTCGTTGCGCAACGCCAAGCTCTGGGGCGCGGACTGTGTCCTGCTAGTCCCGGCGGTCGTCAAACCCAACGTCACCATCCTCGAAGCCTGGCAACGGTCGCAGCCTGAAATCCGCAAGCTCCTTCCACTGGCGAAAGAGTTGGGTGTGGTGATTGGCATTGAACCTGTTTGGAATAAGTTCCTGCTGACGCCCTACGACACGGCCAAATATGTGGACGAATTCAAAAGCCCCTGGGTCAAAGCCTATTTTGATGTCGGCAACGTGGTGATGTACGGCTTCCCGCAGGAGTGGATTCGCGCGCTGGGCAAGCGCATCGCGCGCTTTCACATCAAGGACTTCAAATACGAGACGCGCCAGTGGGTGCCGCTGCGCGAGGGCAGCATTGATTGGAAAGAGGTGCGCAAGGCCATCGGCGAGATCGGCTACAACGGCTGGGTCACGACCGAGGTGGGTAAGGCGAGCGAAGCCGAAAAACAAATGAGCGACGAGGCTTGGTTGCGCGAGGTGAGCAAGCGCGTGGATTTGATCTTCGCCGGGGCGTAAGGCTGGTGCGCAAAGCATCTCCCCACGAAGCCACACGAAGCAGCCACGAAGCAAACCTAACGTTGTGTGTTCCCTTCGTGCCTGCTTCGTGTGGCTTCGTGCGAGTTCATTTCAAGCAGATAAAATTGAACCACGCCCGTGCAGACTGCGTTGGTCTGCACGGGCGCGGTTTGTTTTATCCCAGCAAAGCGTTATTTCAATAGTTGATCCAGCTCTTTCATCACCGCGCCGTAAGCTTCGCCCTGATCGGGGTCAAAGCCGACGTGTTTGCGCACGACCCGGCCATCCTTGCCCAAAATGACAATCGTCGGCAGCGCATCAACGCCATAGGCGCGATAGGCGGCCTGTTCAGGATCGCGCAATACCGGCGCATGCAAGCCGCGCTTGTCGGCAAACGCCGCCAAATCGGCATCGGTCATGAAATTCTTGCCGCCCGCTTTGGCGCTGTTGACGCTGACCCAGTAAATCTGCACGCCGCGTGGCGCGTAACGGTCAGCCAGTTTTTGCAAGGCGGGCAATTCCTTCGCCGCCAACGGCACCCAGGTCGCGCCAAACGAGAGCACGACGACCTTGCCCCGCAGTTCAGGCACACCGACGGTCTTGCCATCCACCGTTTGAAACGTTGGCTCTTGCGCCCGCGCTGTCAGGGCGGCCAAGAATACGGTGCAGATCAGCGCCATCAGCATTTGCGATTTCTTTTGAATCATCGTTACCAACTTTTGGTCCAACTTTTGGTTCAGCTTTCAGTTTCACCTTGCGGAAATACGCGGCTCAGATGCGAAGGCTGCGTTTAACGTTGGGAAGCCTGCAAAAAGATTCTGGGTCGCGGCGGGTTCGGCTGTCAAATCCCGGCGCTTCGCCCACCGCGCGTTATTACAAAGGTCACAGCCACGCCACAGGCCGATGCTATAATGCGCCCGTGACCAGGGGATTCAATACTTCACAGGTACGGCAACCACAACCACTCAATCAGCCGTTGGGTGAGCCTATCACCGACCTCCCACGTTATGACGCCACGACCGCGCTTTCACAGCCGGGCCGCACGCTACCGGATGCGCCGCTGTTGGGCGGGCTGACGCTCGATCATTACCGCATCGTCAAGCTGTTGGGCAAAGGCGGCATGGGCGAAGTTTATCTGGCTCAGGACACGCGGCTGGGGCATGAAGTCGCCATCAAAGTGTTGCCCGCCGCACTGGCGCAAGACCCCGAACGCATTCAGCGTTTCGAGCGCGAAGCGCGCTTGCTGGCGCGTTTGCATCACCCGCACATCGCCACGATTCACTTGCTGGGGCAAAGCGGCGCGGTGCGTTATCTGGTGTTGGAATACGTGCCGGGCGCGACACTCAGCGAACGTTTAGAAGATGGCAAATTGACCGCCCGCGAAGCGTTGCCGTTGCTGCGCCAGCTTGCCAGCGCGCTCGCTCACGCGCATACACAGCCAGAGCCGATCATTCACCGCGACCTCAAACCCGACAACCTCAAACTCACCGCGAGCGGCGAAATCAAGGTGCTCGATTTTGGCTTGGCCAAAGCCGTCCGTTCGGATTTCGCCACGGCAGAAACCGCCGATTCAACGCCTCTGCCAGTGGAAACCTTTTCGACGACGCACCACGTCATTCAAGGCACCGTGCCGTATATGAGTCCTGAACAGACGTTGGGACAGCGTCAGGATCAGCGCACCGATTGGTGGGCGTTCGGCTGCATCGGGTTTGAGTTGCTCACCGGGCAGCGGCCCTTCCACAGTCTATCGCTCGACGGCATGTTGAAAGCCATCAATCAAGACGAACCGGTGTGGGATCGTTTGCCGCGCGAGACGCCGCCCGCCTTGCGCCGGTTGTTGCAGCAATGTTTGCAAAAAGAACCGCAACAACGACTGGCCAATGCTGTTGAAGCCGAACGCTGGCTAGAGCAGGCTGCGACGGAGTTGCGCAAACGCAAATTGGGTGTACCTGGCTTTTGGTCGAAAGCTATGTTGGCGGGCGCGTTGACAATCCTGGCGGGCGTTGTTGTCAGCTTGACGCCGCTGCGCGAAACGGCGCGACAATTCTTTGCGCCATCCGCGCCCGCGCCCGCGCCACGGGCAGTGACGAAACCGCATCTGGCCGTGCTGCCATTTCGCGCAGGTCAGCCCGCCGATGCCCGGCTTGGCGCGGGTTTGAGCCAAATGCTACGCGACAGTTTGGCGGGTTCGGCCGAACTCGTAGTCCTGCCGTTCGCTGACGCTACACAAACAGAAGCACAACCCGCCCCTGCCGATTTACTGCACAACTTCGGCGCGCAATTCCTGCTGGAAGGCGAAGTCACCCCCACTTCGGCTGAAACGCTGGACGTCAAGTTGCGCTTGCACAAAGCCCAACAACCAACCCTCAGCGATTCCGTCACCGGCAATCGCGCCGATTTCACCGCACTACAAACAGCGCTGCTGGAAAAGGTTCAAGCCCTATTGGCGCTCAAACCGTCGCTGCCCCCGTTCACGCGCTGGTTCAAACAGTCGGCGGCGCAAGCGCAATACCTGGAAGCGCTCGCCTATTTGCAAAGCGATCTAACGAACGCGACGGTCGAACAGCCGATCCAACTATTAACCAAACTGACCGTTAGTGAACCGGAAGCGACGCGCGCCTGGGCGGCGTTAGCGCAAGCCTATTTGCGCAAAGGACAACTGACCAATCAACCGCGTTGGCTTAAAGAGGCGGAAAGCGCTTCGACCAAAGCCTTGGCGCGCGAACCCAATTCATCGGAAGCGCAACTCACGCGCGGGTACGTATTGTCCGCACTTGGCAACTATGAAGAAGCGGCCAAAGCTTTTCTACAGGTCTTGAACCAGCGCCCGAACGAGTTGGAAGCCAGACTGGGCTTGGCCGGCGTTTTTGAAGACAAACCAGACGCGCTGCAAGCCGAGACTTGGTATAAACAGGCGGCTACGCTTTGGCCGAATTACTGGGCCTGTTATAACGAACTCGGCGCGTTTTATGCCGAGCAGGGCCGCTATGCCGAAGCCCATGTGGCGCTTGGGCGCGTGTTGCAACTTGATCCGAAAAACTTAAGCGCCCGCATCAACACAGGCAATGCGCTGCTGAAGCTGGGCAAGCTTCCCGAGGCAGAGCAGACCTATCGCACTTTGCTGACCGAGTTGAAGCAGTCAGGCACGCAAACCGATGGTGAAGATGCACTCTTGGGCTTGGGCACGGCGCTTTTTCTGCAAGATCGCTGGCAGGACGCAGCCGAGCAATTTCGCCTGGCGCTCGCGCTCAATCCCAATTCGCCGACTGCACACGCCAATTTGGGCGACGCATTGAGCCGCATGGCTGGCAACGAACGGGAGGCTTTGGCCGCCTATTCGCAAACCATCGCGCTTTATCAACGGAGCCAGCTTGGGCCGAAAGGCTACGGGCGGCTGGCTGAAGTGTTCGCCAAGCGCAGCCGCGTGCAGCTTTATGAACAAGCGGCGCAAGCTGACCGGCAGCGGGCGCGCGACACTGTACAGCACGCCTTGCAAACGAAGCCCGAAAAGTTGGCGGTGCTGTACAGCGCCGTGCTCGTCCACGTGTTGTGCGGGCAAACCGAGCAGGCGCTGGATGCGCTCGAATTGGCGCGCCAACGCGGCTATGGGCTGGATGACTTTCGCTTTGATCCGTGGTTGGCAGAGTTGCGTCAGCAACCGCGCTATCACGAGATCGTTTCGCATTGAACTGCCGTCAGACACCAACACCGCTAAGGAGCAAAGATGGAAAGAGTCGTCAACATCACCCTGTATAAAGATTCTGTCGGTGCGTATTCGCTGGGGGTCTTCCCCTTGACTACAACGGTGGCGCCCCTGGATGACGAAGGCGCCCCCGTCAGCCTGCGCTGGATTTTGCGTGAGAACCCAGAAAATCCAGGCTTGCCCGATGCCCCCAACGCGCGCCGCTTGACCGTCAGTTTCAGTCAGACGCCGACGCCTTTTTCAGTGGTCGCGCCTGGCGAACCGCCGCCGCCGGAAGAACGTTATTCCGCGCCCGCCAATTTTGATGGGGCCGAAGTCGTGACGCCGCCCGTGCGGGATTTAGACGACGACGAAAAAGCCATCCGCCTGTTCAAATACACGATTCTGGTCGAGACGAATGACAACCAGGAACTGGTCGTGGATCCGCACGTGCGCTGGCGGCGGCGCAAAATCAGCCGCGACACCCTGCTGCAAGATTAACGCTGCAAGCTTAACCAACGTCCAAGGAGCCAAGCACAATGGAACCCGATACCGCCCACACCGAAGATCAGACGGAACGTTTGCGCAACCAATTGCTGGGTCTGCCATACGATCAATTCCAACAATTGCTCTATCACGCTCCGGTGCGCCCGCCCGCCCAACCAGTCACCATTGCCGTCAAACGCGACAAACGCGGCGTGCCGACGGGGCTGGTGATCAAAGGCGATGGCCTACAGCTTACGCCCCAGGAACAAATCGTTTGGACTTGCGCCGACGGCAAGCTCGAAATCCGGTTCAGCCCCGCGGCCACACCGTTTCTGGGCGCTGAATACGAAGCCCCGCGCGCCGCATGGCTCTATTCCGGCACGCCGCGCGCCAATCCCAGCAAGCCGCTCCGCTTTACCTATCGCATTCTGGTCACCACGCCGGACGGGTTCCTATTCGATCAACCCGCGACGCTCGCTGTCGTCAAAGCCCCTCCGGCGCCCACTACAGCGCCAGCAAAAAGCCGCCGCCGCAAGTGAACACTCACGGCGGTGGCGCTGAATTAGTCATTGATGTTACGCAGTCGAATTGAAATAGAGTGAATTGACAGCCTTTCTGCGCCGGAGGCGCGCAGGATATTAGCCGGTGGTTCCGCTCGCGCTGCACCACCGGCAGAGCGCACAAAGATTTCAGCGCGCTCTGCCGGAGACCGCTTAAAAAGTATTTGCGAGACAAGCTTCCGCAGGTCGCGCCAGCCGCAGCTTAAGCGGGCTGTGCAACGGGCGCAGCCGTTAAGAGGCGGACGATTCGTTTGCAGTTGACCGCGATGCCGAGC